>NZ_LDNX01000171.1:0-31114 GCF_001027955.1 Kocuria sp. SM24M-10
GCGCTGGCGCCGCTTCTTCGGCCTGGACCGCGGCTGACCCACGGCCGGGCCGCGACCGACCGGCGACCAACGCACTGCCCGGCGCCCCACCGGCCCCCGGACCGGGCGCCGGGTTCCCCCGGGCGGCGGACCCCGCACCGGGCCCGGCCGGGCTAGCGTGATGACGTGCACACTCCATCCAGCACCGCCACCAGCACCGCCACCAGCACCGCACCCGGGACCGTCCCCGGCCGCACATCCGCGGCCGTTCCCCTCGAGCGGACCGCCGGGGCCGCGGAGGCGCCCGGCACCGTTCCGGCCGGGGTGCCGCGCCGTCCGTTGCCCGAACGGTCCACGGCCTGGCTGAACGACCCCGAGGACCCGTTCTGGGAGCGGCCCGGGCCCACGCCCGCCCAGCGGCGCAACGACGTCCTCGGCACCGCCGCCTTCCTGGCGGTGGCCCTGTTCAGCGCCGTGCTGGTGCACAGCTACGCGGGCGTGCCGGAGACGGAGGAGCCGTGGCTGATGTACGTCGGCGTGAGCGCGCTGATCCTCCCGCTCGCGGTGCGGCGGCGGTACCCGGTCGGCGTGCTCCTCGCCTCGTCGGTGCTGTTCTTCGCCTTCTACTACATCAGCATCGCGGCGGCGTTCCTGCTGGCCTACCAGGTCGCCTACTTCGCGGCCCTGTACGCCGCGGTGGCCTGGGCGCGGGACCGCAGCGCGATGCTCACCGCCCTGTCCGCGGTGATCGGCTGCATGGCCCTGTGGCTGGTCGTGGAGCTGACGATCACCCAGGCCTACGCCGAGATCGTCCAGGCGCAGGAGCCGGTGGACGGGCCGCTGCCGCAGGTCCTGGCCGTCCAGCTGCACGCCGGACTCGTCAACGTCGTGTACTTCGGCGGCGCGGTGCTCGCCGGCCGGGCGTCCTGGCGCTCGGCCCTGCAGCGGCACCGCCTGGCGGGCCAGGCCGAGCGGATCCGCGAGCAGTCCGCGGAGATCGCCCGCCGCGCCGTCGTCGACGAACGGATGCGCATCGCCCGGGAGCTGCACGACGTCGTGGCCCACCACGTCTCGGTGATCGGCATCCAGGCCGGCGCCGCCCGCAAGGTCCTGGACCGGGACCCCGCGGCCGCGGCGGCGGCCCTGCGCACCGTCGAGGAGGCCAGCCGGACGGCGGTGGGGGAGATGCGCCAGCTGCTCGGCGTCCTGCGCGCGGAGGACGAGAACGGGGACGCGCCGACCGGGCGCGGACCCGATCCGGGGCTCGCGGACATCGCCGCCCTCGCGCAGCGGCACGCCGAGAACGGGCTCGCGGTGGACGTGCGCACGGTCGAGGCCGTTCCCGGGGACCTCGGGCGGGTCCCCGCCGGTCTCGGGCTCTCCGTGTTCCGGTGCGCCCAGGAGTCCCTCTCCAACGTGATCCGCCACTCCACGGCCACCACGGCCTCGCTCGTCCTGCGCACCGGGCACGGCCCGGACGGACCCTGGATCGAGCTGGAGGTGCTCGACGGCGGCTCGCCCCGGTCCGGCACCGAGGGCACCGGCTTCGGGCTGCAGGGACTGCGCGAGCGCGTCCGGCTGCACGGCGGCGAGGCGGAGATCGGGCCGCGGTCGGGCCGTCCCGGGTGGCGGGTGCGCGTCCGCTGCCCCCTGCCCGCGGACGGCCCGCCGGACGGCGCCGCAGCACCGGCGCCCGTGGGAGGATCGGGAGCATGATCCGCGTCCTGCTCGCCGACGACCACGCGCTCGTCCGCTCCGGCTTCGCCATGGTCCTGTCCGTGGAGGACGACATCGAGGTCGTGGCCCAGGCGGCCGACGGCGCCGCCGCCGTCGCCGCGGCCCGGGACGGAGCCGTGGACGTGGCGCTGCTGGACGTGCAGATGCCGGTGATGGACGGGATCGAGGCGACCCGGCGGATCGTGGGCACGGGCTGCGCCAAGGTCGTCATCGTCACGACCTTCGACCGGGAGGACTACCTCTTCGACGCGCTCGCGGCCGGTGCCAGCGGCTTCCTGCTGAAGAACGCGGACCCCGACGACCTCGTCGAGGCCGTGCGGGCCGTCGCGGGCGGGCACGCCCTGCTCGCCCCCGAGGCCACGCTGCGCGTGATCCGTGCCCTGGCCGCCGACGTCTCCCCGGCCGCCCCGGAACCGGCCCCCGCCCCGCCCGACCCCGCGCGGCAGCGGATCGTGGCCTCCCTCACCGAGCGCGAGCACGAGGTCCTGCGGCTGGTCTCCGAGGGTCTGTCCAACGCGGAGATCGCCCAGCGCCTGTTCCTGGGCCCGGCCACGGTCAAGACCCACGTCTCCAACATCCTCGCCAAGACGGGCTCCCGCGACCGGGTGCAGGCCGTCGTCTTCGCCCACCGGGCCGGCCTGGCCGGCTGAGCCGGCTCCGCCGCCAGACGGAGATCCGGGCGGGCCCGGGCCCGTGCGGGTTCCGTCCCCGTGGGGATCTGCGGGTGCGCGCCACTTCCTAGGCTGGAGCCGAGCCGCCCGGCACCCCGTGGGCGGGCACCCGGCCGAGAGGACCCCCGTCCCATGAGCACCACCGCCACGCCCGAGGCGGGCACCGCCCGCGGCCGGCCCCGCCCCGAGGGGCACGTCCTCGAGGCCCGGGGCCTGAGCCGCACCTTCGGGGGCCGCACCGTGGTCGACGACGTCTCCTTCACCGTGGCGCCCGGCCGGATGACCGGCTTCGTCGGGGCCAACGGCGCCGGCAAGACCACCACCATGCGGATGCTCATGGGCGTGCTGCGCGCCTCCTCCGGGCAGGTCCTCTGGGACGGCCGCCCGGTCACCGCCGCCGACCGCGCCGGCTTCGGCTACATGCCCGAGGAGCGCGGGCTCTATCCCAAGCAGGGGGTCCTCGACCAGCTCGGCTACCTCGGCCGGCTGCACGGGATGAGCCGCCGCGACGCGCTCGCGGAGGCCGCCCGGCTGCTGGAGCGCTTCGGTCTGGCCGGGCGCGCCAAGGACCGGCTCGAGTCCCTGTCCCTGGGCAACCAGCAGAAGGTCCAGGTCGCCGCCGCGCTGCTGCACGGACCCACCGCCCTCGTCCTCGACGAGCCGTTCTCCGGGCTGGACCCGGCGGCGGTGGACGCCATGGTGGAGCTGCTGCGGGAGCGGACGGCCCGGGGCGTGCCCGTGCTGTTCTCCAGCCATCAGCTCGAGCTCGTGGACCGCCTCTGCGACACGCTCGTCGTCCTCTCCGGCGGCCGGGTCCTGGCCGCCGGCGCGGCCGACGAGCTGCGCCGGGCCGGTCCCCGCCGGCACCGGTTGCACTGCGAGCAGGACACCGGGTGGGTCCGCGACGTGCCGGGGGTGCGCGTCGTCGACGTCGACGGCCCGGTCGCGGTGCTGGAGCTCGGGGACCGCGCCGCGCGCGCCCGGCTCCTCGAGCAGGCCGTCCGGCACGGGCTCGTGGAGTTCGCCGAGATCGTCCCCTCCCTGACCGACGTCTACCGGGAGGTCACGCGGTGACCGCCCGCCCGCCCGCGGCGCGGCCGTGGTGGACCGTCACGGCCCGCGAGATCGCGGTGAAGCTGCGTGACCGGTCCTTCCTGCTCTCGACCGCCGCCACGCTGGTCCTGGTGGCCGCCTCGATCGCGGCCTCCGCGCTGCTCGGGGACCGGGCCGCCGAGCACGTCGTGGCCACGGCCGGGCCGGAGGCGGCACCCGTCACGGCACGGGCCGCCCAGGCCCTGGCCGACGCCGGCGAGGACACCCTGACGGTGCACAGCGCGGGCTCGGCCGACGCCGCGCGGGCGGCCGTGGCCGCCGAGTCCGCGGACGCCGCGCTGCTGCTCGAGCTCGACGGCTGGACGGTGGTCGGCCGCGACGGCGTGGACCCCGGCCTCGGCCGGGCCCTGGAGCAGGCGGTCGCCGACGCGACGCTCGCCGCCAACGCCCGCGCGGCCGGCACGACGGCCGAGGAGCTCACCGCCGGCGCCGAGGTGCGCACCGAGCTGCTCGCCGGCGGGACGGACCGGGGACCCGTGCGCCTGGCCATGGGATTCGCCTTCGCGCTGCTGTTCTACCTCTCGGCGGTCGTCTTCGGGATGGCCGTCGCCCACTCCGTGCTGGAGGAGAAGCAGAACCGGGTCGTGGAGATCCTCGCCACCGCCGTCCCGGTCCGGCAGCTGCTCCACGGGAAGGTGCTGGGCAACTGCCTGCTCGCCTTCGGGCAGATCGCCCTCTACGCCGTGGTGGGCCTCCTCGGCGTGAACGTCGCCGGGACCGCGGCCGACATCGGCTGGGCGCTCGCGGCCTCCGGCTGGTTCGTGGCCTTCTTCGTGGCCGGCTTCGCCGCTCAGGCCTCCGTCTGGGCCGTGCTCGGCTCCCTGGCCTCCCGCCCCGAGGACCTGCAGAGCAGCACCGGGCCGATCCTGGCCGTGCTCGTCGGGGCGCTGTTCGTGGGCCTCTACGCCGAGGGCGCCTGGCTCACGGCAGCCTCCTACGTGCCCGTCGTCTCCTCCGTGGCCATGCCCGTGCGGGTGCTCGGCGGCGACGTGGCCTGGTGGCAGCCGGTGCTCTCCCTCGCCGTGACCCTCGCCGCGGCCTGGCTGCTGCTGCGGGCGGGCGCACGGATCTACGAGCGCGCGGTGTTCCAGGGCGGCCGCTCCCTGAGCTGGCGGGAGGCGGCGCGCCTGGAGCCCTGAGACACGCTCGGACCCGCGGCGGCGACCCGGGCCGCGGGCCGGTGGGCCCCGGACTTGACCGCGTCTGGCATACTGGACGGGTACTCGATGCGTGCGGTCCCTCTCGCCGCACGTTTCTCGTGTCCACGGAACCCCTGCGACCGGCCCGCCCCACGGGAGCGAGACCAGGGCGTTCACCTCATCCAAGAACCAGGAGAGTCCACACCAGTGGCTGTTAAGATCCGTCTCAAGCGCATGGGCAAGATGCGCGATCCCCGTTACCGCCTCGTCGTCGTCGACTCCCGCAAGAAGCGCGACGGCCGCGTCATCGAGGAGATCGGCAAGTACCACCCGACCGAGCACCCCTCCTACATCGAGGTCGTCTCGGACCGGGCCCAGTACTGGCTCGGCGTCGGCGCCCAGCCGTCCGAGGCCGTCGCCGCCATCCTCCGGGTGACCGGTGACTGGCAGCGTTTCAAGGGCGAGGAGGGTGCCGAGGGCACCCTGCAGCAGCCCCAGGGCAAGGGCGAGTTCGTCGCCCCCGACAAGGGGTCCGTGATCATCCCCGAGGCGATCACCCCCAAGGGCGAGAAGGCCGAGACCACCGAGTCCGGCGCCGAGTCCGACGACGCCCCCGCGGCTGACGCCGAGAAGGCCGAGTAGTCGTGCTCGCCGACGCGTTGGAGCACCTGGTCCGCGGGATCGTGGACAGCCCCGATGACGTCGACGTCCGACTCAAGAGCGGGCGCCGGGCGGAGACCCTCGAGGTCCGGGTCCACCCGGACGACCTCGGGAGGGTCATCGGACGCCAGGGCCGCACCGCCAAGGCGCTGCGCACCGTCATCGGTGCGCTCGCCGAGGACGGCCCGGTCCGGATCGACGTCGTCGACACCGACCGCCGCACCCGCTGAGGCGGGCCGGGCGCACCCGCGACCGGCCCCGCCGCCCGCACGGTCCCCGCATCCGCACCGGATGCGGGGACCGTCGGCGTTGACGGCCCCCGCGCCGTCCGCACCCCGCCCCGGCCCCCGGCCGCACAACCCCCAGGAGCGCACATGTTGGTCCAGGTCGCCCGCATCGGCAAGCCCCACGGCATCCGCGGGGAGGTCACCGTCCAGCTGTTCACGGACGCCCCCGAGGAGCGCTTCGCCCCCGGTGCCCGGCTGCGGCTCGAGCCGTCGTCCCCGCTCGCCCCGCAGGGGGCGGTCACCGTGCGCGGGGCCCGCTGGAACAAGGCCGTGCTCGTCGTCGCCCTCGAGGAGGTGCCCGACCGCAACGGCGCCGAGTCGCTGCGCGGCACCCTGCTCTTCGCCGAGGCCCAGGACGAGGACCCGGAGGCCGAGGAGTGGTACGAGCACGAACTGGTCGACCTCGAGGTCCGCACCGGAGCCGAGGACGGCAGCGGGCCGAGGATCGGCGTCGTGACCGGGCTGCGGACCATGCCCGTCCAGGACCTGCTCGAGATCACGCTGGACGAGGACGGGCGCGAGGCCGCGCTGCCCTTCGTCGAGGAGATCGTGCCGGTCGTCGACCCCGACGGCGGCTTCGTCGTCGTCACCCCGCCACCCGGACTGCTCGAGCTCGGCCTGGAGGACGGCGCCGCCCAACCCGGCACCCCCGAGCCCGGCACCCCCGAGCCCGGCACCCCGGAGGGCGGGCGCTGATGCGCATCGACGTCGTCAGCATCTTCCCCGAGTACCTCTCCGCCCTCGACCTCTCGCTGATCGGCAAGGCCAGGGAGCAGGGGCTGCTGCAGCTGACCGTGACGGACCTGCGCGAGTTCACCGCCGACCGGCACCGGACGGTCGACGACACGCCCTACGGCGGCGGCGCCGGCATGGTGATGAAGCCGGAGCCGTGGGCGCTGGCCCTCGACGCCGCCCGCACGCGCGGCCCCGCGGCGGCAGCAGCCGCGGAGCAGCGGCCGGTGCTCGTGGTGCCCTCCCCGGCCGGTGAGGTCTTCACCCAGGCCACCGCCCGGGAGCTCGCCTTCCGGGAGCACCTCGTCTTCGCCTGCGGGCGCTACGAGGGCATCGACGAGCGCGTCGTCGAGTGGTCCCGGGAGCACTTCGAGGTCCGTCCCATGAGCCTGGGCGACTACGTGCTCAACGGCGGGGAGGTCGCCGTGCTGGCCATGGTCGAGGCGATCGGGCGGCTGGTCCCGGGCGTGATCGGCAATCCGGAGTCGCTCGTGGAGGAGTCCCACGCGGACGGGCTGCTCGAGTACCCCGTCTACACCAAGCCCGCACTGTGGCGGGACCGGCCGGTGCCGGAGGTCCTGCTCTCGGGCCACCACGGGCGGATCGCCCGCTGGCGGCGCGACCGCCAGCTGCAGCGCACCGCGGCCCGCCGCCCGGACCTCGTCGCCGGCCTCGACCCGGCCGGCCTCGACCGCGCCGACCGCGACGTCCTCGCCGCGGCCGGCTGGATCGTCTCCGGCGACCGGGTGGTGCGCGACGACGCGGCCGGGGGAGACGCCCAGGGGCATCCTGTGGCATAATGACCAGCTGTGTCTGCTGGGCACGCCCCTGCCGCAGGGGGATGAGCGACCAACAGCAGGACACCCGGGAGCCCTCCTTCGGGGACCCGGCCACCACGTCTTGCGGATTCCGCACCCGGACCGGGCTCCGCCCGGTCCGCAGCACGGATCCGTGCCGACCCACGTGAGCGACCTGCGGCGTTCACCAGGAGAGACACCATGAACATCCTCGACCAGCTCGACGCCAAGTCGCTGCGCAGCGACGTCCCCGACTTCCGCCCGGGCGACACCCTCAACGTGCACGTGAACATCGTCGAGGGCAACCGCTCGCGCGTGCAGGTCTTCAAGGGCTTCGTGCTCGGCCGCCAGGGCGCCGGCGTGCACGAGACCTTCACCGTCCGCAAGGTCTCCTTCGGTGTGGGCGTGGAGCGCACCTTCCCGGTGCACTCCCCGGTCATCGACAAGATCGAGGTCCTCACCCGCGGTGACGTCCGTCGCGCGAAGCTGTACTACATGCGCGACCGCCACGGCAAGGCCGCCCGCATCCGCGAGAAGCGGGACAACACCGCCACCAAGCCGAACAAGGCCGGCAAGTCCGGCAAGTCCGGCAAGTAGGACAGCGCACGCTCCCGTGCCCACCGGAACCCGGGCGCGGGACCCGCACACCACCGGGTCCCACGCCGTACGGCGAGAACGCCAGCCCCGCACTCGGGGCTGGCGTTCCGTCGTCCTCGCCCTGCTCGTCGCCGCGCTCGTCGCCGGCGTGCTGCGCGCCTTCGTCGTGGACGTCTACTGGATCGGCTCGGACTCGATGCAGCCGACCGTGCAGCCGGGGGACCGGGTGCTGGTGGGCAAGCTCAGCCACGGCTCGGAGCCCGAGCGCGGCGACCTGGTGGTCTTCGACGGCCGCGGCAGCTTCGCGCCGCTGCGCAGCGACGACCCCTGGCCGCTCCAGGCCCTGCAGACCGTCGGCCGGTGGACCGGGCTGGCCGGCTCCGACAGCGTCTACCTCAAGCGCGTGCTGGGCACGCCCGGGGACACGGTCTCCTGCTGCGGACCCTCCGGCCGTCTGGTGGTCAACGGCGAGGAGCTCACCGAGGACTACGTCCTGGAGGGGGACCGCCCGAGCGAGGTCGAGTTCACCGCCGTGGTGCCCGAGGGCCGACTCTGGCTCATGGGCGACCACCGCTCGGTGTCGGTCGACTCGCGCAGTCTGCTCGGCGCGCCCGGTGGCGGGCTGGTCCGAGCGGATAAGGTCATCGGAGAACCTGTTGCTGTCCTCTGGCCCCTGGACCGGGCCGGGCAGCTCTGACGCGATCCGCACGGATCCGGAACCGGGCGCCCGCGGGCGCCCGCCCAGGAAGGACGAGAGCATTGGCCGACAGGACCCCGACCGCCGGTGACGGCGCGCCCCGCGAGAGCCGGGGCGCCACCGGCGACGCCGCCCTTCCCGCCGTGGAGGCCCCCGGCACGCCTCCGACGGCCTCGACCGTGCCGCCGGAGGACTCCGCCGCGGCGGCCGAGGACGCCGACCCCGGCCAGGGGTCCACGGCGCGGCGCGGCCGCCGCTCGCGCGGGAGCCGCTCGCGCAAGCAGCGCCCGGACACGTTCTGGGGCTCGGTCCGGGAGATCGTGCTCGTGCTGGTCTGGGCCGTCCTCATCGCCTTCGTGGTCAAGACCCTGCTGGTGCGGGGCTTCTACATCCCGTCCGGTTCCATGGAGAACACCCTCCAGCTCAACGACCGGATCTTCGTCAACGTCGTCGAACCCACCTTCGGCCCGCTCGAGCGGGGGGACATCGTGGTCTTCGAGGACGCAAAGGGGTGGCTGCCCGCCCAGCCCGACAGCGGCGGCGGGCCGGCGGACGCCGTCTACGACGCCCTGGCGTTCGTCGGCGTGCTGCCCGACCGCACCGACCAGCACCTGATCAAGCGCGTCATCGGCGTCGGCGGCGACCGGGTGGTGTGCTGCGACGGCGCGGGGCGGGTCACCGTCAACGGGCAGGCCCTCGAGGAGGACGGCTATCTGTACCCCGGGTCCGCGCCCTCGGACATCCCCTTCGACATCGTCGTCCCGGAGGACCACTACTTCGTGATGGGCGACCACCGCGACGCGTCCGCCGACTCGCGGGTCCACTTCTCGGAGATCGTGGCGGACAGCGCGTTCATCAGCCACGACGACGTCGTCGGAACCGCCTTCGTCATCGCCTGGCCGCTCGACCGCTTCCAGTGGCTGCAGAACCCGGACGACGTCTTCGCCGACATCCCGGCCGGGTCCGCCGGTGGCTCCTGAGCCCCGCACGGCACGACCACCGGCCGCGCACCCGGGCCGGGCCCCCGGCCTCGCGGTCGAGCGTTCCCTCCAGGAGGCCGGTGCCCACCGGGTGGGCGGCATGGACGAGGTCGGCCGCGGCGCCCTGGCCGGCCCGGTCACGGCCGGGGTGGTGGTGGTGCGCCCCGGCACGGCGCGCGGGATCCCCGGCCTGCGGGACAGCAAGCTGCTGAGCCCCGCCCGTCGCGAGGCCCTCGTCCCGCGGATCCGCTCCTGGTGCGCCGCCAGCGGTGTGGGCCACGCCTCCCCGCAGGAGATCGACCGGCTGGGTCTGACGGCCGCGCTGCACCTGGCCGGGCAGCGCGCCCTGGCCGCGGCGACCCGCGGCGGCGCCGCCCCCGACGTCGTGCTCCTGGACGGACGGCACGACTGGCTGACCGCCGACGCGGCCCCGTCCCTCTTCGACCCCGCCGCCGCGGACGAGCCCCTCTGGACCGGGACGGTCGTGACCCGGGTCAAGGCGGACCTGACGTGCGCGAGCGTGGCCGCGGCCAGCGTGCTGGCGAAGGTGGAGCGGGACCGGATCATGCGCGAGCTCTCCGGGGACTGGCCGCAGTACGGTTGGGAGAGCAACAAGGGCTACGGTGCCGCCGGGCACCGTGCGGCTCTCGAGGAGGGCGGCCCCACCCCCCACCACCGGCTGAGCTGGCGGCTGACCCGGCCGGCGACCGCCGCCGGGCCGAGCACGAGCGGAGACGAGACGACATGAGCGCCGAAGAACTCGAGAACTTCGAGACGGACCTGGAGCTGCAGCTCTACCGCGAGTACCGGGACGTGGCCGGGTTGTTCCAGTTCGTGGTGGAGACCGACCGCCGCTTCTATCTGGCCAACTCGGTGCGGATCGACCCGGTGGAGACGCGCAACGGGCTCTACTTCGACGTCGAGCTCAAGGACGCCTGGGTGTGGGACGTCTACCGCTCGGCGCGGTTCGTCAAGCACGTGCGCGTGATGAGCTTCAAGGACGTCAACGTGGAGGAGCTCGCCCACGCGGATCCCTTCTCCGTGCCCGGCGCCGCCGGACCCGCCGCTGGGGACCCCACGACCTCCTGACCCGCCCTGCACACCGCCCAGGGCCCGACTCCTGCCCCGGCCGACGCCGGCCATGCTGGACCCCGGTCCGCGGCGTCCCGGACCGGTGAGGGGGTCAGGTGTCCGGGGGACTGGGAGCGCACGGGGAGCGGCTCGCGGCCGCGCACCTGACGGAGCTGGGCTACCGCGTCCTGGACCGCAACTGGCGTGCGGTGCCCGCCCGGGACGGCCTCCGCGGCGAGGTGGACGTCGTCGCCGAGCAGGGGGAGTGGGTCGTCGCCGTGGAGGTGAAGACCCGCTCGAGCGTCCGTTACGGTCACCCTTTCGAGTCCATTACGCGGGCCAAGACGGTGCGCCTGCACCGTCTGGCGGCGGCCTGGGCAAGGGCCCACCACCGCGACCCCGCGATGATCAGGGTCGATGCCGTTGCAATCACTTTTGCACAGGACGGAGCGCCCGAGATCGAGGTGCTGCAACAGATCCAATAAGACGCGACGCGCCCGGACCCGGCGTGACAGTCCTCCCGCGACGTGCCACTGTGGAGGCGTCGAAACCGGGAGAACGTCGGAGGTGCGCTGTGGTCGCTGCGGGACCGCTCATCCCCGCGCGTCGTGCCGCGCTCCTCGCCGCGGCCGTCGCGCTGGCGGCCACGGGTTGCGGCGCGCCGACGGAGGACGAGCCCGAGATCGTCGCGCAGCCGGGGACCGTGACGACCGCCCCGAGCGGACTGACCCCGGGACCCTATGCCCTCACCACGGCGGAGGGCGCTGTGATCTCCTTCGACCTGCCGACCGTGCCCGCCCCGGACGACGCGGTCGAGCGGCTGCGCAAGGACCTGCACGTCGAGCCCGTCACCTACGTCGAGCTGCACATCGACAACACCGAGGGCACGCGCGCCGTGGAGATCGACGACCTGAAGGTGATCAGCCACGAGGGCGGTCAGTTCCCCTTCCAGCCGGCCGCCGAGGTGCTCGCGGAGTGGGATCCCGACCGGTCCCTCGAAGGCGGGTACTGGCGCGCGGACGGCACGCCGCTGGACGCGGCGGAGGGCACGGAGCTGGACGCCCGCACGCACGAGCTCATCGGCCGGTACACCGGATCCGTCCCGGCCGGCACCGAGGGCCGGGAGCTGATGATCGGCGACTTCGAGCGCCTGCCGCTGAGCTTCGACGACGTCGAGCTCTCCCCGTACCCGCACGAGCGGGCCCTGTTACCGGAGCCGGTCGGCCACGGGCCCGTCCAGCGCCAGTACCGTGCGGGGGCCCCGGAGCCTGCCCCGCAGGAGCGCGTCGACGCGCAGCCGGTGCCCGAGGTCCCGGCCCAGCCGGCGGCCCGGCCGGCGCAGCCCCCGGCCGTGCCCCCTGCCGCGCCTCCCGTCGCGGCGCCCGCCGAACCCACGGCCGCGCCCGAGCCCGCCCCCGGGCCTGCTCCCGTGTACGTGCCCGACTGCACCAACGCGGCCGATCCGTCCGGACCGGTGCAGCAGACCGCCTGGAACGCCGCCTGCGCGCCCGTGCCCGAACCGGTGCCCGTGCCGCCGGGCACACCGGTTCCCACCCCGTCGCCGGAGCCGACCTCGCCGCCCGCTCCGGCCCCCCAGCCCGAGCCCTCGCCCACCGAGGACCTCGCCCCCGCCGCCGGGGCGCCGGGGGTGACGCCCAGTCCCACCCCGTCGGCGTCCTCGAGCCCCACTGCACGCCGGCCCTGGCCGCCGCCGCTGCAACCGGTCACCCGGGCCTCCCCGGACCCGGCCGGTCCCACGCCCTCCTCCACCCCCACCCCCACGCCCGAGCCCACTCCGGAGCCCACGCCCTCGCCCTCGTCCTCGCTCCCCAGCTGGAGCTACCCGGCCTGATCCGCCGAGCGCCTCCACAGCGGGGCCGGCCGGTCCTCCCAGGGCCGGGCCGCAGGGCGGAGCATGGCGGGCATGCACCCGAGCCGAGCACACCTCGCCGCCGACCCCGGCCCCGCCCGGTGCCGGCGTGACGCCGCTAATCCGCATCCCGGCCGACCACACGCCGCTCCCGGATGCGCCCGGACCGAGCGCGCCGCCGCCCCGCCCCCGTGCCGGGCGGGGGCGGGGCGGCGGTGATGGGCTTCGCGCGCACCTGGGCGGTGGCCCTCGTCGGGCTGGACGGGGCGATGGTCGAGGTCGAGGCCGACATCGGCCAGACCCTGCCCGCCTTCTCGATCGTCGGCCTGCCGGACGCGGCCCTCAACGAGGCGCGCGAGCGGCTGCGGGCCGCGGCGCGCAACAGCGGCATGCCGCTGAGCCCGCGCAAGCTCACGGTCAACCTGACCCCGGCGACCCTGCCCAAGCGCGGTTCGCTCTTCGACCTGTCCAAACACGGATACTGACAGCTATGGAGCAGACACGTCCGCGGGCCGCCCTGTACGTCCGCATTAGCAATGACAAGGCCGGGGCCGGGCTCGGCGTGCAGCGGCAGGAGAGCGACTGCCGGTCGTTAGCCGCCCGGCTCGGGTGGGCCGTCGCTGAGGTCATCGACGACAACGACCTCTCTGCCTACGACCGGCGCAAGGGCCGCCCCGGGTACCGGCGCCTGCTCGCCGGGCTGCGCTCGGGGGAGTTCACCGCCGTCCTCGCCTGGCACGCCGACCGGCTGCATCGCCGCACGGCCGAGCTTGAGGAGTTCCTCGATCTCATCGAGTCCACGGGCGCCAAGGTCGCCACCGTGCAGGGCGGCGACCTCGACCTGTCCAGCCCCGACGGGCGCATGACAGCCAAGCTGCTGGCGACGATCGCGCAGCGGGAGATCGAGCACGGCCGCGAGCGCATGGTCCGCGCCAAGGCCCAGGCCGCCGCGTCCGGGCAGTGGCGGGGCGGTCGCCGCCCGTACGGGTACGAGCCCGACGGGGTGACGGTACGCGAGGAGGAGGCCGCGGTCGTCCGGTACGCGGCCGAGCAGGTGCTCGCCGGTCGGTCCATGCGGGCGCTCACGGCCGAGGTCAACGCTCAGGGGGCGCGGACGACGACGGGCAAGCCATTCAGCAGCACCACGCTGCGCACGGTATTGCTGCGCCCGCGCAACGCGGCGCTGATCGACCACAAGGGCGAGATCCTCGGGGCGGCGTCCTGGCCGCCGCTGCTCGACGAGGACACGTGGCGCGCCGTCGTCGGCATCCTCACCGACCCGGCACGGGTGACGACCAGCGGGGACGGGTCGCCGAACCTGCTCACCGGTGTGGCGACCTGCGGCACGTGCGGGCTGCCCGTCCAGGCGGGCAAGTCCCGCGACCTCACCGTCTACCGGTGTCCGACTGATCAGCGGCACGTTGCACGGTCCCGCGACCTCACCGACGAGCTCGTGCGGGCCGTTATCGTCGAGCTGCTGCGCCGCCCCGAGGCGCTGCGCCGGGCGCTGGCACCGGCCGAGGGCGTGGATCTCGAAGGCACCCGGGCCGAGGTTGCCGCGCTGACCGCCCGGCTCGACCAGCTCGGGCTGGACTACGCCGACGGGCTGCTCAACGCCGCGCAGGTCAAGACGGCGACGCAGCGGCTGCAGGGACGACTCGACGAGGCCCGGGACCGTCTCGCTGCCGCTGCGGCGTCCACCGGTTTCGAGGATCTCGCCGCGGCCCCCGACCCGGGCGCGCTGTTCCTGGCCGCCCCGGTGGACCGGCAGCGCAGCATCGTCCGGGCGCTCGCCGAGGTCGTAATCCTGCCGAGCCCGCGGGGACGGCCAGCGGGGTGGACGCCGGGGCAACCGTACTTCCGGCCAGAGACGATCAAGATCACGCCGCGCACCTGACCGGCTCGCCGTGGCGGGATGAGTGTTAATCTGTGTTCATAAGTACCCGCTGAGCCTCACCGCGAGGGGCGATGAGGCGGGAGCACTGGCACCAGGATGCATCGATGAGGGATTAGAGCGCACTGCCAGCCGGTCCAGGGTTCGCGGCCGTGACCATATGAGTTGGAGCCCGCGCAGGTATCAACACACCTGTGAGGTTCCATCATGCGCAGCCCTGCGCCCCACCCTGACGTCGCACCCGCGGCCCCGGTCGAGCTCTGGACGATCCGGCAGGCCGCCGAGTACCTGAACGTGCACCGCCGCACCATCGAGCGGCGCACCTACGACGGCACCCTGACCGTCTACAAGATCAACGCGCACCACGTGCGGCTCGACGCCGCGCAGGTCCGCGCCCTCGCCGTGCTCACCCCGGCGGGGGGTGCACGATGAGCGCCGAGATCCTGGCACCCGCCGACGAGGTCAAGCGCGGGCTCCGCGCCCGTGCGCTCGCCGAGCACGTCGCCGCCGTCGTCAACGACTGGCCGCCGCTGACCGACGAGCAGCTGCAACGAGTCGCCGCCCTGCTCACCCCGACTGCCGCACCTGGGCCGACCGGGGGTGGACCGAAGTGAGCGCACAGAGAAGCGCCCCCAGCACGGGCAATGCTGAGAGCGCCGAGAACAACGGGCGAGCTGTTCACGACCAGTCTACCGAGGGCAGGGACAGCCCCGCGGCGATCGCCGAGACCGTCGCTCGCATGCTCGCCGCGTCCGCCGCCGACCCCGTCCGCGCCGACCGGGCGATCGCCGGGCTCGCCGCCGGATACCTCAAGCGCGGCGACGACGCAGGGGCGCAGCACGTCATCGAAGCACTCGGCGCCCACGTCGACGAGGCCCGCGCCGCGGCCGTTCAAGCAGGCGCCGAGCAGCTCGCAGGCGGCGCCACAGCCACAGCCGAGCAGCACGCCGCCTACCTAGAGCAACTCACCCTGCAGGAGCTCTACCGGCTCAAGGCCCGCACCGAGGCGCAGCGCCGCCTCAACGTCGAAGACCGGGCCGACGAGACCGAGGGGCAGGGACTCGCCGACGGGGCAGCGTTCATCTACGACCAGCCCGACCGTGTCCCCGCCCGATGGGGCGAGGGCGAGGAGATCCTGTGGGCCAAAGGCGAGGCGCTCATGCTTTGCGGCCCGCCCGGCGTCGGCAAGACCACCCTCACCGGGCAGGTCGTCCGCGCCCTGCTCGGGCTGCAGCCGGACGTGCTCGGGTACCCGGTCGAGCCCGTCGGGCGGGTGCTGTACCTGGCGATGGACCGGCCCCGGCAGATCGGCCGGGCACTCGCGCGGCACTTCACGACCGGCGACCGGGCCACCGTCGCCGAGCGGCTCACCGTGTGGCAGGGGCCGCCGCCGACTGACCTCGCCGCCGACACCGACGCGCTGCTCGACCTCGCCCGTCGGGCAGGGGCCGACGTCGTCGTCGTGGACAGCCTCAAAGACGCCGCGGTCGGGCTCAGCGAGGACGCCGTCGGCGCCGGGTACAACCGTGCCCGGCAGCGCGTCCTCGCCGCCGGTATCGACCTGCTAGAGCTGCACCACCAGAAGAAGGCCGGGGCGAACGGCGGCAAGCCCGACAAGCTCGCCGACGTCTACGGCTCCACATGGCTCACCTCAGGCGCCGGGTCCGTCATCGGGCTGTGGGGCGACGCAGGCGACCCCGTCGTCGAGCTCTCGCACCTCAAGCCCGTCATGGAGCCAATCGGTCCGTTCAACGTCGTGCACGACCACGCCCGCGGGATCTCCACGATCGACGGCGCCGTCGACGTCGTCGCGCTCGCCGCAGCCAATGCCCGAGGCACGACCGTGGGCATCGTCGCCGAGGCCATGTTCGGGGACAAGCCCACTGCGGCGCAGCGCATGAAAGCGCGGCGCCGGGTCGAGAAGCTCGTCGGGCTCGGGCTGCTCATCGAGGCCGAGAAGATCGACGACGGCCGCGGCCACAACATCGGCACGTACCGGCCCGGACCCAACGCCGGGCGACCCGCGGGGCGGGTGCTGTTCCAGTGAGCACGGACCCCAGCACGCGGGCATGGACCCAGCACGCACCCCAGCACGGTGCCGAAAACCGTACCCGGCACGCACCCCAGCACGGACCGTGCACGGCCCGTGCTGGCCCTCCCAAAAACCCCGGAAACACGCGGATTCAGCCAGCACGGACCCCAGCACGAACAGCCAAAACAGCCGTATCGGCCCCCCAGCACGTTTCCCACCTCCTCTGTATAGAGGTGGGAACGCGGGGGAGAGGCCGAAGTAGAAAGAGAGAACAAGCCATGAGCACCACCCCGACCCGCACGACCGGCATGGACATCGCACACGTCCTCGCACAGCACCAGCGGCTCACCCTGTACGGAAACGCCGACCACGTCGACGACCCGCTGCTCGCCGCCGGGTTCATGTTCGACCCGGAGTTCTACGCCGAGGTCGACGCCGCCCGCGAATGGATCGTCGAGCACCTCGCGCCCCTGCCCTACGGGTCACGCAAGATCGGCCCGGTCACGTGGGCGCTGCGCATGCTCATGCTCGCCGACACCGGCCGGTGCGTCAGCGAGGGCGCGTTCATCGTCGCCGCCGTCCAGGCAGGGGCGGCCGTCACCTGGCAGCCCGAGCGCCGCGACGTCATCCTCAACGCCGCGTTCGGCGGGTTCACCCGATGAGCGCCACCCGCACCCCGAAGTCCCTGCGAGCGCCGGACGGTCACGAGCAGTTCCTCGCCGTCCTCGCCGAGCACCTCGACAACGGCGCCGTCATCCCCTGCACCGGCCCCGGCTGGGCCGCCTGGACGGCCGACGACGGCCCCGCCGCAGCCCGGGCGGCCGACCGGTGCCTCGACTGCCCCGCACTGGCAGCCTGCGCCGCCTACGCCGTCCAGGCACCCGAACCTGCAGGCGTGTGGGGCGGCACCACCCCGAACGACCGGGCACACAGCACGCGTGCCACCGAGCAAGGAGCAGCAGCATGAGCGCCACCCGACCCGTCACCGTCAACAGCTACACGTGGCGCAACGGCGCCCAGCACACCCCCGGGGTGCTGCTGCAGGCCGGTCCGACCCGGATCTTCGTGCCCCTGGTCGACGCGTACGCGCTCGCCGACCAGCTGGTCGACACCGCCGAGAACATCGAACGAGGAGAGCAAGCATGAGCACCAACGACCCCCAGCAGCAGCGGCGGGCGATCGCCACCCGCGGTCGCACCCTCTCGCTGACGACCGCCGTCCTCACCGGGGACGAGCAACACGTCCGGGCGATCATGGCCGACCTCGCCGCCGACCCGGACGGGGGAGCAGCCTCGGCGGCCGTGATCCTCGACCTCGCCGGTGAGCTCGGGCAGCTGCTCACCGCCGTCACCGGTTCACAACCCGCGGCCGTTGAGCACCTCGACCTGTCCCTCGCCGAGCTCGGCGTCCAAGCGGCCGAGGACGACCCCGCGTAGAATGGGCGGTGAACCTCCCTTTCGGTTCACCAGAGCACCGTCCCGGCCCGCCGTCGAGGAGCCCATCAGGGCCAAGACCGCGGGCCGGGGCACCGCTCACCACCAGCACCACCCCGGACGGCCAGCCCGCCGGCCTCACAGCTCCGCCGAGGAGCCGCACCCGCGGCCAAGGCGTTGAGCACACGGCCCGCGCAGCGCCCGCCTAGTCCAGTCAGCACACACCGCCGCGCGCACCGTCTCGTGCGCGCCCACCTGATTGGAACAGACCAATGCGCAAGTACAGCACCATCCTCACCGAGCTCCGCCCGGTCCTCGCCGACGTCAAGGGCGGGGACTGCGACCCCGAGAAGGTCGCCCGGCTGCGGGCGCTCACCACCGAGGCAGCCGAGGCCAAGTCCCGCGAGCAGGCCGAGGGCGACGAGCTGCTCGCCACGCTCAATGCAGGCGTGGCCGCAAGCGGCGCCGCGTCCAGCGAGGGCAAGCGCCTCACCCGGGCCGGGCTCAAGTCCACCGCCCGCAAGCTCGGCGAGAACCTCAAGCACGGTGCCGCCGAGCAGAAAGCCGCCGTGAGCATGGGCGCCTACACGGCCCCGATCCAGCTCACCGAGCCCGCGACGATGGGCACCCCGCCGCAGGGGTTCGTCGAGGCCCTCGGCGTCGACGTGTTCCCCGACCGGTTCTTCTCCTTCCTCAAGCAGACCAGCCGCGCGCTCAACGCCGGGGTGGTCCCCGAGGGGCAGCTCAAGCCCACCAGCTCGATCGGGTTGGAGCGGGTGCAGGGCGAGACCCAGGTCATCGCCCACGTGTCCGAGCCGATCAGCGAGCAACTGCTCGCCGACGTCGCATCCGTGTCCGCCGTCGTCGGCAACGAGCTCATGTTCGGGCTGTACCAGGCCCTTGAGCAGCAGGTGCTCTACGGCACCGGCGCCGGTGAGCTGCACGGCGTGCTCGTGCAGGACGGCGTGCAGGTCGTGTCCACCGGCACCCGCCCGGTCGACCGGCTGCGCAATGCGCTCACCGCGCTGCAGATGCAGGGCTACACCGCCGGGCTCATCGCCCTCAACCCTTCCGATTGGGCGGGCATCGAGCTCGCCACCACCGGCACCAACGGGGCAGGCGACTACATGCTCGGCGGGCCGGTGGACTCCGCCGCGCAGAAGCTGTGGGGCACGCAGGTCGTGCTCACCACCGCGCTCACCGTGGGCGAGGCCGTGGTGCTCGACCCCAAGCAGCTCGGCATCGCCTCGACCGGCAACATCAACCTGCACGTCGGTCAGCCCGGCGACGCGTTCACCCGCAACCAGGTCGTGTTCCGCTGCGAGGGCCGGTTCGAGACCATGCTGCGGCAGCCCGCGGCCGTGGCCCGCGTGGCCCTGACCGACCCGGCCGCGTGACCGGTGCGGCGTGAGCCGCTGTGAGGCTCTGAGGGGCGGTGTCCGGGCGGGCGCCGCCCCTCAGTCGTGCCGGGTGTCGCGGCGCCCGCAGCGGGGTGCTGGGCGGCTGCGGCAGGTGTGCCTGCAGGGGTAGGGGGGTGCAAATGTTGACGATGCCCCGGGCGCCGACGAGGGGCTCCGTTAGTCTGCCGCGCGCGAGGACACCCCCACCCCATCGCGCGCGCGCACGCGTAACCCAAGCGGTCCCGTTCGCCTTAAGGCCTAAGGCTCTCAGCGGCGCTCTCGCGGTGCTCAGGTAGGGTTTGGATGCGTATCGAAAGAAGGGTGCCAGTAAGTGGGATGGTTTTGGGGCTCCTGGCCTGCCAAGGTGGCGGGCTGGACCATGCCAGCAGGTGGAGCCTTCGCCATGGCGGCGCCTCGGATGGTCGGCTGGGCCGACGGTGCGATAGCCCCGGTGTACGTGGCGGTTGGCGCCGGTTGCATCCTCCTGGGCACGGGCTTGAAAGAGATCGATCAGTGGTTCGTCAAGCGGGGTGCCGCTACGGAAAGCAACCGTACGGCCAACATCCTGGGAGACCTGAACAACAAGCTGGCACGGACGATCAACCAAACCTCGTCCTCGCAGGAGCGTCTCGAAACGATCGTCTCAGCGGTTCAGCACTGCACCCTCAGCTTGCTGAAGCCAGCGCACCACAGCCTTCGAGTTTGCATCTACCAACTCGACTACGACGAGGAACAGATGCCAGCCAACACGAAGCCCGGCGACCGCCCGATCGAACAGGCCCGGCTGCTGCTCGTCGGCGAGCCCCTCGGACGGGGGACAGATGCAGCTCGCGCGCAGTTCAAGTACGACGATGCAGGCAAAGACACGCTGACCAAAATCCTCGCCAGGCAGCATGTATGGTGTCGCGATACCAAGAAGCGTGCGACCCCAGGATTGCAGGAGGGGAGGAGCTACCGGTCCTACCTTTCCGTCCCGATCCTCATCGGAGGCGAGGTGGAAGGGATGCTGACGTGCGACGCGCAGGTCAAGAGCGATCTCAAGGAGAGGATGGCTCCCGTACTCCGGATGACGGCCATCGTCGCTGGGATTGGGCTGCGTCAGTCGGAGGTAGCTTCTCAACCCGTCAAACCGACGTCCTTCTTCTAGTCGACCCAGTTGAGCATGCAACAATGAGTGTTGAGGGAGGGGTGATCATGGCCACTGCGCATGATGTAGCCGCTTACATCCTCGCGGGCAACGGCCCGATGACAGCGATGAAGCTGCAGAAGCTCTGCTACTACAGCCAGGCGTTCAGCCTGGCATGGTTCAACGAACCCGTCTTTAACAACCGCATCGAAGCCTGGACTAATGGCCCTGTGGTTCGAGACCTATGGCTGTCCCACAAGGGTCAATTCAATGTGTCGGAGATCAGTGAAGGCAAGCCCGAGGCGCTGTCGAACCGTGAACGAGGGATCATCGATGCGGTATTGGAGGCCATGGGCGGACTGACCGGCAAGCAATTGAGCGACCGCACCCATAGCGAAGGCCCATGGGCGAAAAACTATGACGGTGACGACGCGTTCCCGAATGGGGAGATCACTCATGAGGAACTCGCTCACTACTATCGTCAAGTCGCCAACGCCTGAGCACCGGATCGTGATCTAGTTGAGGCCCACTTAGTCCATCCTCCGTGGCGAGGCCCCGGTGACTGTTGTCGCCGGGGCCTCGTCATTTTTATGCTCCGCCGAGCCGACTTGTGAGGGCGCGGACGAGGTCGAGAAGTGTCTGCACCGGTGCCTCGTCCCGCATGGGTTGTGCGGCGAGCTCGAAGGACTCCTTGCCGTTGCCCCGGTTCAGAGTGACGGCGATCTTATGGACGCCGCTGGGGATATGGGTGACGCGCTCGCCCGTTCGCACGTCGACGTCGATGTCGACAAGGTCGAGCGCCTCGACCTTGACAGCACGCGATTCAGCGCGGCCGTAAGTGGTGCTGATGAGCGCGTCATCAACAAGCACGTACAGCGTTCCAGATTCCTCAGTCCATGAAGTGCTTTTGACGACAGCCCATGCGTAGTCAGGTTTTTGATCGCCGAGGACCACAGCCAATCGTCGCAGCGACGGAAAGAGAAGCGTCGTCGGGTCATCGCCAAATTGTTGCGAGTAGTCGATGCTAGGGGCGATTAGGTTGTAAATCGCCATTTCGCGCGCGTGAGGGTCTGGGCTCATGGGTGCCTCCGGAGGTGGGGGGTGGGGACAGTCCCAGCGTAGCGAGTTGATGCGACAGCAAACGTAAGGCTGTTTCAAGTCTTGCTTCGACCTCGCCATCGTGCTGAGCGCCCTGCAGGCCGCCGGATCCGTGCCGGCGACCGGCCGCACCGTCTTCCTGGCCGAGCTCGGCCTCGACGGGGCGCTGCGACCGGTGCGCGGGATCCTGCCGGCGGTCATGGCGGCGGTGCGGGCCGGGCACGAGCGGATCGTCGTCTGCGAGGCCAACGCCGCCGAGGCCGCCCTGGTCCCCGGTGCCCGGGTGGCGGGCTACGGCTGCCTCGCCGAGGTGCTCGCCGCCGCCGGCGCCGATCCGCGAGGGCTGCACCGCCCCGCACCGGCCGCCCCCTCCGCCGTCGCCCCGTCCACGACCGAGCAGGGGGACCCGGAACCCGGCAGAGCGGTACCGGACGGGGCGGCCACGAGCCCCGACCTGGCCGACGTCGCCGGTCAGGAGGACGGCCGGCTGGCCCTGGAGATCGCCGCCGCGGGCGGGCACCACCTGCTCATGGTCGGCCCGCCCGGTTCCGGCAAGACGATGCTGGCCGAGCGCCTGCCCGGGCTGCTGCCCGACCTCGAGGACGACGCCGCCATGGAGGTGACCGCGATCCACTCCCTCGGCGGCCCTGCGCAGCGGCGGACCGCGCTGATCCGGCGCCCGCCCTTCGAAGCGCCGCACCACACGGTGTCCTCGGCAGCCCTGTGCGGGGGCGGGACGGGGATCCCGCGGCCCGGTGCCGCCTCTCGCGCCCACCGCGGGGTGCTGTTCCTCGACGAGGCGCCGGAGTTCGACCGCGGCGTGATCGACGCCCTGCGCCAGCCCCTGGAGAGCGGGCGGGTGACGATCGACCGGGCGGTGGCCTCGGCGGTGTACCCGGCCCGGTTCCAGCTGGTGCTCGCCGCGAACCCCTGCCCGTGCGGACAGTCCGGAGGCCGCGGGGCGGACTGCACCTGCACCCCCCGGGTGCGCCGGTCGTACTTCGGCAAGCTCAGCGGCCCGCTGCTGGACCGCGTGGACCTGCAGATCACCGTGCCCAAGGTCTCCTACGGAGAGCTCGCCTCCGGGGCGGGCCGTGCGGAGCCGACGGCCGCCGTGGCCGCCCGGGTCGCCGCCGCCCGCGGCGCGCAGGCCGAACGCCTCCGCCGGCTGGGCCTGCGCACCAACGCCGAGCTCGGCACCGCTCTCCTGCACGGGCCCCTGCGGCCGCCGCGGGCCGTCACCGCGCCGCTGGAGCGGGTGATGGACCGGGGGGCGCTGACGGCCCGGGGGCACCAGCGGGTGCTGCGCGTCGCCTGGACGCTCGCGGACCTCGACGGCCGCGGCGCGCCGGCGGTGGAGGACGTGGACACCGCCCTGTACTTCCGCTCGCTCGTGCCCGCCTGACCGCGGCACCGACCCGACCGCACTGAAGAGGACCGCCCATGCACCCCGCCCCTACCGCTCCCCGCCCCGCCGGCGACGGCGTGCGGCTGGCCCGCGCCGGGCTCTGCCGCCTCGTGGAGCCCACGGATCCCACCGCCATGCTGCTGCTGGCCACCCTCGGACCGGTCGCGGCCCTGGAGATCGCCGCCGGCCGGCGCCCGATCCGCGCGGCCGAGCACGTCGCCCTCGTCCGGGGCGCGGCGGAGGCCGGGTACGGTCCCCGGCAGGTCGACCTGCGCCGCGCACTGGAGCGCTGGGCCGGCCGCGCCGCCGGCCTGGACCCCGCCGCGGACCTCGCCACGGCCGCCCGGGCCGGGGCGTGGTACGCGGTGCCGGAGGACCCGGACTGGCCGGAGGCGCTGGCGGACCTGGGGCTGTTCCAGCCGATCGGGCTGTGGGGCCGGGGCCGGCGCGGGCTCCTCCGGTTCCCCGCCCGCCGCGCGGTGGCCGTGGTCGGCTCCCGCGACTGCTCCGGCTACGGCCGCGGGATCGCCCTGGACCTCGCCGGTGCGCTGGCCTCGCGCGGCTGGACCGTGGTCTCCGGCGGCGCCTACGGCATCGACCAGGCCGCCCACACCGCCGCCCTGGCCACCGGCACGGGCGCCCCGCCCACGGTCTCGGTCATGGCCTGCGGCATCGACAGGCTCTATCCGCCCGGCAACGACGAGCTGCTCCGCGGCGTCGAGGCCTCGGGACTGCTGCTGTGCGAGGCGTCGCCGGGGTGCACGCCCAGTCGCTACCGCTTTCTGCAGCGCAACCGGATCATCGCCGCCCTCTCGGCGGGGACCGTGGTCGTCGAGGCCCGGTGGCGCTCGGGCGCCCAGAACACCGCCCACCACGCGGACGGCCTCAGCCGCCCCGTGGGCGCCGTCCCCGGCAGCGTCCTCGCGGGGACCTCCGCCGGGTGCCACCGCCTGGTCCGGGAGGGCAGCGCCGTGCTGGTCACCGACGTCGATGACGTGCTCGAGCTGCTCCAGCCGCTGGGCGCCGCCGCGGCGGCCACCGACCCCACCGACGCCGCGGAGGGACCGGCCGCGGTGGTCGACGGCCTCTCCCAGCCCGACCGCGTGCTGCTGGACGCCCTGCCGCTGTCGGCGCGCAGCCGCCCGGACCGCCTCGTGCGGGTCGCCGGTCTGTCCGCGCGCGAGGTCCTCGGCGGACTGCACCGGCTCGAGGAGCGCGGGCTGGCCGAGGGGTCGGAGGAGGGCTGGCGCCGACGTCGCTAGACTCCCCCCATGAGCACCGCTCCCGCCCCGCTGCCGACGGCCGTGACCCGCGCCCTGGAGCGGTACGCGGAGCACCTGCGGCACGAGAAGGCGCGCAGTCCCCGCACCGTCGGCGCCTACACCTCGGACCTGCGGGCGCTGTTCGCCTGGCTGCACGAGCGCTATGCCGTGGCCACGCCCGCGGCCGTGGACCTGGACATGCTGCGGGCGTGGCTGGCCACGCGGCACGCAGGCGGCGCGGGTCGCTCCTCGATGGCGCGCTGGACGGCCTCGGTCCGCGGCTTCTTCGGCTGGGCCGCCGCCACCGGTCTCGTGGGCGCCGACCCGAGCCTGCGGCTCGTGGCCCCCCGGCGGCAGCGCCACCTCCCGGACGTAGTGCCCGCCGACGGGATGCGGGTGCTGCTCGACGACCTCGCCGGGCGCGCCGCGGACCCGGGCGCCGCCGGGCACGAGGGCGCCCTGCGCGCGCGGGACCGGGCGCTCCTGGAGCTGCTCTACGCCACGGGCGCCCGGGTGAGCGAGCTCGCGGGCGCCGACGTCGACGACCTCGACCGCAACCGGCGGGTGCTCACCGTGATCGGCAAGGGCGACAAGCAGCGCACCGTGCCCTTCGGGCGCCCCGCCGACGAGGCGCTGCAGATCTGGCTGGCCCGGAGGCCGCTGCTGGCCACGGCCGGGAGCGGGCCGGCGCTCTTCCTCGGGTCCCGGGGCGGTCGGATCGACGTCCGCCAGGTCCGCCGGGTCGTGGAGCGCGAGCTCGGCACGGTCCCGGACACCGCGGCGCGCGGGCCCCACGCGCTGCGCCACTCCGCCGCCACCCACCTCGTGGACGGCGGCGCTGACCTGCGCACCGTGCAGGAGCTGCTGGGCCACGCCTCCGTGGCCACCACGCAGATCTACACGCACGTCTCCGTGGACCGGCTCGGAGCGGTGTACCGCCAGGCCCACCCGCGCGCCTGAGGCCGCGCCTGCGTCCGCGGCGAGCCGGCGCCGACGGCCGCGCGACGTCGCACAGGTTGACGGCCCCGGAAACCGTGCAGTTGAATGAGATGCGTAGTGTATCCACCGCTCCGGACCGCCCGGCAGGTCGCGGACCGGGACGGCGGGTACGGCACCGGGCCGACCGGACGCCGTGCGGGCCTCGAATCCCCGCGGTGCACGGGCCGGCCGCACAATCGCATCGCCCGGGAGCGGCCCGCACACCGCGACCCGGAGGGTGGGGCCGTTGCCGTGCAGGGCGTCGGGGAAGACGTACCTACACGACGGAGGAGCAGGTCATGTCTTCACCCACCACGCGCGGAGTGCTCTACGTGCACTCCGCGCCACAGGCGCTGTGCCCGCACATCCAGTGGGCGCTGGAGTCGGTCGCGCGCCAGCGCACGGAGCTGGAGTGGACCCAGCAGAACGCCGAGCCGGGCACCGTGCGCGCCGAGCTGGAGTGGTCGGGCCCCGCCGGCACCGGCGCGCTGCTGGCCTCCGCCCTGCGTACGATGGGCCGGCTCCGGTTCGAGGTGACGGAGAACCCCTCCCGCGGCCACGACGGTGCGCGCTGGTCCTTCACCCCGGACCTCGGGATCTTCCACGCCACCACCGACGCCGCCGGCAACATCATGGTCTCCGAGGACCGGATCCGCTACGCCTACGAGACCGCGGCCGGCAATCCGCTGCTCGTGATCAACGAGCTCTCGCTCGCCCTCGGCGAGGCCTGGGACGAGGAGCTGGAGCCGTTCCGGCACGCCGCGGAGGGCGCTCCGGTGCGCTGGCTGCACCGGGTCGGCTGAGCGCACCCGGTCCCGCTCCGCCTCCGAGGGACCGGACACGCCACGAGGGTCGCCCCGCGATGCGGGGCGACCCTCGTGGCGTGTGCCGGGCGGACCGGTCAGACGGTGCGGAACGCGGCGACGGCGTTGTGCCCGCCGAAGCCGAAGGAGTTCGACACGGCGACGAAGTCCCCGCCCGGCAGGTCCCGGGCGTCCGTGACGACGTCGAGGTCGATCTCCGGGTCCTGGTTCTCCAGGTTGATGGTGCACGGGGCGGTGCGGTGGTGCACGGCGAGGACGGTCAGCACGGCCTCCACGGCACCGGAGCCGCCCAGGAGGTGCCCGGTCATGGACTTGGTGGCGGAGACGCACATGTCGTCCACGGCCGAGCCGAAGGCGCGCCGCAGGGCACCGGCCTCGGGGGCGTCGCCCCGGGGAGTGGAGGTGGCGTGGGCGTTGACGTGCTTGACGTCGCCCGGCGCGAACCCGCCGGTCTGCATGGCCTCGTCGAGGGCGCGGGCGGCGCCGCGGCCCTCGTCGTCGGGCGCGGTGATGTGGTAGGCGTCGGAGGTCAGGCCGGCTCCGGCCAGCTCCGCGTAGACGCGGGCGCCGCGGGCCTTGGCGTGCTCCTCCGACTCGAGCACCACGGCGCCGGCTCCCTCGCCCATCACGAAGCCGTCGCGGGCCGTGTCGTAGGGCCGGGACGCGCGCTCGGGCTCGTCGTTGCGCTTGGACAGCGCCTGCATCGAGGAGAACGCGGCGATGGTCACGGGGTGGATCGCGGATTCGGCCCCGCCGACCACCACGAGGTCGGCCTTCCCGGAGCGGATGAGGTTCATGCCCTGGTAGAAGGCCTCCGTGCCGGAGGCGCAGGCCGAGACGGGGGTGATCGAGGCGGCGCGGGCCTTGAGGTCCATGCCGACGGCAGCGGCGTTGCCGTTGGGCATGAGCATCGGCACGGTCAGCGGCATGACGCGGCGGGCCCCGCGCTTCTGCAGGGTGTCGTAGGCGTCGAGCAGGGTCCAGACCCCGCCGATGCCGGTGCCGAAGGCGACGGCGAAACGGTCGGGGTCGACCTCCGCGGAGTCCTCGGCGTTGGGGCCGGAGAACCCGGCGTCCGCCCAGGCCTCGCGGGCGGCGATGACGGACAGCTGCCCCGAGGGGTCCAGGCGCTTGGCCTCGACGCGGGAGAGCACCTCGCCGGCGGGGGTCGAGACCGGCGCGGCGATCCGCACGCCGAGATCGTAGGTGTCCACCCAGTCGTGCTCGAGGGCGCGGACACCGGAGACGCCGGTGGTGGCGCTGCGCCACAGCTCGGGGACGGTGCCACCGATCGGGGTGGTGGCACCGAGACCGGTGACGACTACTTTGCGGGTCATGACTGCACTTCCTCGTGTCCTGGGATGAAGCGGTGGGCGGCCCGCCCGGGGGCGGGTCGGCGGGACGCGGCGGTTCCTGCGCCCCGCCGCGTCCCGCTGACGACCGGCCGAGTCAGGCCTGGGCGTTGTCGATGAAGTTGACGGCGTCCTCGACGGTCTTGAGGTTCTTGACCTCCTCGTCGGGGATGGTCACGTCGAACTTCTCCTCGGCGTTGACCACGATGGTCATCATCGAGATGGAGTCGATGTCCAGGTCCTCGGTGAAGGACTTGTCGAGCTGGACCGCCTCGGTCTCCAGACCGGTCTCCTCGTTGACGATCTCCGCCAGGCCGGTCAGGATTTCCTCTTTGCTCGCCATAGTGTGGCTTCCTTTCTGTGCGGCTGCCGGGGCAGCCGGTGGTGACGGGCGCTCCCGGTCGGGTGCCGGGCGCATCTGTCCCGGTCAGGCCGTGCGGCCGGGCCGGGGGACAACGGGTGTGCGGTTCAACCCTACGACGAGTCGCAGAGGCCCCGCGCCGGATCCGACACGTGCCCGGACCAGGATCCGGGCACGTGCCGCCGGGGATCAGGGGAGGACGACGACCTGCGCCCCGTAGACCAGGCCGGCGCCGAAGCCGATCTGCAGGGCCAGCTTGCCGGACAGCTCCGGGTGCTCGGCGAGCAGCCGGTGCGTGGCCAGCGGGACGGAGGCGGCGGAGGTGTTGCCGGCGTCGGCGATGTCGCGGGCGATGACCACGGAGTCCGGCAGCTTCAGCGTCTTGGCCATCTGGTCGATGATCCGCATGTTCGCCTGGTGCGGGATGAAGGCCCCGAGGTCCTCGGGCCCCACGCCGGCGACGTCCATGGCCTCCTGGGCCCGCTTGGCGACCTCCCACGAGGCCCAGCGGAAGACCGTCTGCCCGTCCTGGCGCAGCGTGGGCCACAGGGTCGCGTCCTCGCGCACCTCGCCGGTGTCCGGATCGAGGAGGTCGGGGGAGGGCGTGCGCTCCCGGCCCTGCTCCACGGCGCGGACGTCCGTGAGCGGGTGGGTCATCCGGATGGCGTCCCACTTGGAGCCGTCCGAGCCCCACACGGACGGGCCGATGCCGGGGGTCTCGGAACGGCCGACCACCGCCGCGCCGGCGCCGTCGCCGAGCAGGAACGAGATGGAGCGCTCGCTGTTGTCGATGACGTCGGAGAGCTTCTCCACACCGATGACCAGCACGTAGTCCGCCGCCCCGGAGCGCACCAGGGCGTCGGCCTGGGCGATGCCGTAGCAGTAGCCGGCGCAGGCCGCGGAGATGTCGAAGGCGGGCGCCGGAGTGGCTCCCAGCCGCTCCGCGAGGGCCGCGGCCGCGGAGGGGGTGAGGTAGGGGAAGGAGATCGTGGAGACGATCACCCCGCCCAGCTGCGAGGCCTCGATCCCGGCGGCGGCCAGCGCCTCGCGGGCGGCGTGCTCGGACATGTCCAGCACGCTCACCTCCTCGGCGGCGCGGTGCCGGGTCCTGATGCCGGTGCGCTGCTGGATCCACTCGTCGGAGGACTCGATCCACTGGCACACGTCGTCGTTGGTCACGACCACGTCCGGGCGGTAGACCCCGAGGCCGAGGATGCGGGAGTGCGCGTTGTTCTGCTGCTGCTTCAGGGTCACCACAGGGGTCGTTGCTCCTTCGTGCGGCCGGGCGCGGCGGTCGGGCCTGCTGGGCGGGGCGGGGCGGCTGCTCCGGCCTCGGGACGTGCTGCGCACCGGGTGCGCAGGCGGACGTCAGACAAGAATACTCCGGGCCTGCGCCAGGTCCTCGGCGGAGTTCACGGCCAGGGCCGGCACGCCCTTCATGGCGCGCTTGGCCAGGCCGACCAGGGTCCCGGCCGGCGGCAGCTCGATCAGCTGCTCGACGCCGCGCTCCAGCAGCGTCTGCGTGCACAGGTCCCAGCGGACCGGGCGGCAGACCTGGGCCACGAGCGCGTCGAGGGCCGCCGCGCCGGAGGCCACGGGGGCGCCGTCGGCGTTGGAGAGCAGCGGGTGCACGGGGTCGGCGGGGGAGAGGTCCGCCACGAGCTCGCGGAGGGGCCCGAGGGCGGGGGCCATGTGCTCGGTGTGGAACGCCCCGGCGACCTTGAGGGGCACGACGCGGGCCCGGGCGGGCGGGTGCTCGGCGAGGGCGGCGAGCTGCTCGAGGGTGCCGGCGGCGACGGTCTGCCCGCCGCCGTTGGCGTTGGCGGCGGTGAGCCCGGCCGCCCGGATCGCGTCGCGGACCTCGTCCTCCTTGCCGCCCAGGACGGCGCTCATGCCGGTGGGCAGGGCCGCGGCGGCCTCCGCCATGGCGTTGGCGCGGGTCCGGACGAACGCCATGGCGTCCTCCTCGGTGAGGACCCCGGCCAGGGCGGCGGCGGTGATCTCCCCGACGGAGTGCCCGGCGAGGACCAGGTCCTCCCGCCCGGCGCCGATGCGGTCGGCCAGCAGGCGGCCGGCCACGAGCCCGGCGGCCACGATGAGTGGCTGGGCCACGGCGGTGTCCTTGATGGTCTCCTCGTCCGCCTCGGTCCCGTAGTGCACGAGGTCCAACCCGGCGGCCTCGCCCAGCCGCTCGAGGTGGGGGCGCACGCCGTCGAGGGCGAGCCACTCGGTGAGGAAGCCGGGTTTCTGGGAGCCCTGTCCGGGGCAGACGATCGCGATCACCCTGACAGCTTGGCAAGGAAGCGCCGCGTGGCGCGGGCGCGGAGGCCACCAACCCGCGCGGCGGTGTTTGTAGGGAAGCTACAAGACCGGTGCCGGGGCGGGGGCGGAGGTGTCGAGCGGCGCGCAGGAGTCGGCCAGCCGCCCGGCGAGCAGGGCGCAGTGCAGCACGAACGCGTCCCGCGGGACGAGGGGGTCCCAGCCGGTGAGGTCGCAGATCCGGCGCAGCCGGTAGCGGACCGTGTTCGCGTGCACGAACAGCTCCCGGGCGGTGGCCTCCAGGGAGTGGCCCACGGAGACGTAGGCCGAGAGGGTCTCCGCCAGCCCGGTGGCCGATCGGGTCAGCGGCCGGTAGACCGACTCGACCATCGCCGCGCGCGCCGCCTCGTCCCCGGCCATGGCCCGCTCGGGCCACAGGTCCTCGGAGTGCACCGGTCGCGGCGCGGCCGGCCAGGCCGGAGCCACGGACAGGGCCGCGTGGGCGAGCCGGGCGGACCGGCCCGCCTCGAAGATGGTGGGGGACTCCGGGCCGTAGGCGACCGGTCCGGGACCGAACGCGGCGGTGAGCTTCTCCAGGGCGGTCTCCCGGTCCACCAGACCGCCGAGGATGAGCACCAGCCGGTCGCCCTGGATGGAGACGAGGGAGTCCTGCGCGTGGCGGGCGGCGAGCCGCCGCAGCCGGGCGACCGTGGCGGGGCCGGTGGCCTCCGGTGCGGAGCCGGTGAGCACGGTGACCGGGCCGGTCGAGGCCCAGCCCAGGGCCGCCACGCGGGAGCGCAGGGAGTCGGAGTGCTCGCCCCGCAGGATCCCGTCCACGACCAGGGACTCCAGCCGGGCGTCCCAGGACCCCCGGTTCTCGGCGGCCCGCGCGTAGACGTCGGCGGCGGCGAAGGCGATCTCCCTCGAGTACCGCAGCACGGCCTCGCGCAGCGCGGCCTCGTCGTGGTGCTTGGCGAGCTCGGGAACCTTCTCCTCGACCACGTCGACCACGATCCGCAGCAGCTGCAGCGCGTGCTGCAGCGAGATGGAGCGGGTCAGCTCGGTCGGGGCGCTGCGGAAGACCTGGGTGAGCACCCACAGGGGCTCCTCCGGGTCCTCGTACCAGCGCACGAACGAGGAGATGCCGCGCTGGGCCACCAGGCCCAGCTCGGAGCGCTCGTCGGCGCGCAGCTCCTCGAACCAGCCGAGGTCCGTCTCGAGACGGCGGGTGGCGACCGTGGAGATCGCCCCCAGGTTCGCCTTGAGGTTCTCGAGCGTCTTGGGGTGCGGCGGGGTGACGGGACGGGACTTGTCGGTGGGCCGCTTGCGCGAGGGGCGCAGCCAGCGCGCCGTCGGG
>NZ_LDNX01000172.1:0-30256 GCF_001027955.1 Kocuria sp. SM24M-10
CGGCGGCCTGCCGGGGGCGCCCGCGCGGCGTCCCGCGCCGTGGGCGGCCACCGGCGACGAGGAGCGCCCGGTGCTCGCGGTGCCCGTGCCCCGGCTGCTCGGCTCCGTGCTCGCCTCCGGCTCCGCCGTGGTCCTGGCCGCCCTGCTCGTCGCCGCCCCGGTGGCGCTCGTGCTCGACCCCGTGGCAGGGCCGGCGGTGCTCGCGGCCTGGCTGCCCGGGCTGATCAGCTTCGGGGCGGTGGCCTACCGCCGCTTCGAGCAGGGCTACCGCTTCCGGCTGCTGCGCATCCCCGAGGGCATGCGCGTGCGCTACGGACTGTTCAGCGTCCGCTCCCAGACGGTGCCCACCGGGCGGATCCAGGCAGTGGGGGTGGACCAGCCGCTGCTGTGGCGGCCCTTCGGCTGGTACCGGATCCGGGTCAACGTGGCCGGCTACGGTCCCGCCGCGGGGGAGAGCGACGCCATGCGCTCCACCCTGCTGCCCGTCGGCACCCTGCCGGAGGTGCGCACGGTCCTGCACCTGGCCCTGCCCGGCGCCCGGGACGGGGACCTCACGGCCCTGCTCGGGGAAGGACTGCACGGCCTCGGCGCGCAGGGCCGCTACACCACCTCCCCGCGCCGGGCGCGGTGGCTCGACCCCCTGGTGCACCGCCGCACCGGCTTCGCGGCGACGGAGGACGTGCTCGCCGTCCGGTCGGGCCGGCTGAGCCGCCGCACCGACGTCCTGCCGCACGAGAAGACCCAGTCCGTGGCCGTGTCCCAGGGCCCGCTCGAACGTGCCCTGGGACTCGCGGACGTCCAGCTGCACTCGACCCCCGGGCCGGTGACCGTGGCCGTGGCGCACCTCGACACCGGGGACGCCCGGGCCCTGGCGGCCGCCCAGGCCGCGCACGCCGCCGGGGCCCGTAGACTGGCCGACGCCCCGCGCCACCCCCGAACCCCCCTGCAGGAGAGAGCATGACCCGTCCCTCGGACCGCCCCGGACGCCTCGGGGTGGGGATCGTCAGCGCCGGCAGGGTGGGCGCCGTCCTCGGCGCGGCGCTGCGCGCGGCCGGGCACGCCGTGGTCGGGGTCAACGCGGTCTCGAAGGCCAGCCGGGACCGGGCCGAGGCCCTCCTCCCGGACGTGCCCGTCCTGGACGTGCCCGCCGTCCTGGACCGGGCCGAGCTCGTGCTGCTCGCCGTGCCCGACGACGAGCTGCCCGGTCTCGTGCAGGGCCTCGCCGACGCGCAGCTGTGGCAGGCCGGGCAGCTCGTGGTGCACACCGCCGGACGCTGGGGCACCGGTGTCCTCGACCCCGCCCGCCGGCTGGGGGCCATCCCGCTGGCCGTCCACCCGGCGATGACCTTCACGGGACTGAGCCTGGACCTCGCCCGGCTGAGCGACTGTTCGTTCGGGATCACCGCCCCGGCGCCGGTGCTGCCCATCGCCCAGGCGCTCGTGGTGGAGATGGGGGCCGAGCCGGTGGTCGTCGCCGAGGCCGACCGCCCGCTCTACCACGCCGCCCTCGCCCACGGCGCCAACCACCTGATGACCGTCGCCGGGCAGTCGATGCAGGTGCTGCGCGACATCGGCGTGGAGCACCCGGACCGGATGCTCGGCCCCCTGCTGCGCGCGACCCTCGACAACGCCCTGGCCTCCGGGGAGTCGGCGCTGACCGGCCCCGTCGCCCGCGGGGACGCGGGCACCGTGGCCGCCCACCGCGGGGCCCTGGACGAGTACGCCCACGGGCACCAGGGCGACGACGTCCTGCTGGCCTACCTGGACCTCGCCCGCGTCACCGCCCGCCGCGCCCTGGACCGCGGTCTGCTCGACCGCCCCCGCTACGACGCCGTGCTGGCGGCCCTCGACCTCACCGACGGAAGGGACACCCCGTGACCACCTCCACCACCCCCCGCGTCTGCCGGGGCATCGGGGAGTTCCGCGCCGCCCTCGCCGAGCGCCTCGCCGCGGTGCCCGGCGAGGCGTCGCTGGGGCTGGTGCCCACCATGGGGGCGCTGCACGAGGGGCACGCCCACCTGGTGCGCCTCGCGCGGGAGGAGAACGCCGTGGTCGCGGTCTCGATCTTCGTCAACCCGCTCCAGTTCGGCCCGGACGAGGACCTCGAGCGCTATCCGCGCACCCTCGAGGCCGACCTCGAGCTGCTCGCCCGGTGCGGGGCCGACCTCGTGTTCGCCCCCGCCGTGGAGCAGATGTACCCCGACGGCGAGCCGCTGGTGCGGGTGACCGCGGGGCCGCTGGGTGCCGTGCTCGACGGCGCCAGCCGGCCGGGGCACTTCGACGGCGCGCTCACGGTGGTCAACAAGCTGCTCAACATCTCCGCCCCGCCCGGACCGGCTCCCTTCCGGGCCTACTTCGGGGAGAAGGACGCCCAGCAGCTGCTGCTGATGCGCCGGATGGTCGCCGACTTCGACCTGCCGGTCACCGTCCGCCCCGTGCCCATCGTGCGCGACGCCGACGGCCTGGCCCTGTCCTCGCGCAACCGCTACCTCGACGCCGGCCAGCGGCACGCGGCGCTCGTGCTCCCGGCCACCCTGCGGGCGCTCGCGGCCGGAGAGCTGGACCTCGACGCCGCCCGCGCCCGGATCGACGGCGAGAACCAGGTCCGGCTCGACTACCTCGTCGTCGTCGACCCCCGCACGCTGGCGCCCGTGGCGCCCGCTCCCGGGGCCCTCGCCCTCGTCGCGGCGCACGTGGGCGCCACACGGCTGATCGACAACCTGTCCCTCTGAGGTCCGCTGCGCGGACCCCGGGGAGGGATTTGACCCCCGCGATATCCTGGACCACTGTGACCAACGCGCAGAACACCACCCCGACCGTCCAGGACCAGGCCGCCGAGCAGGCCGAGCTCTCCGAGCAGATGCAGTTCCGGCTCGCCAAGCGCGCCCGGCTGCTCGAGTCCGGCCGGGAGGCCTACCCCGTGGGCGTGGAGCGCACGCACACCCTGGCCCAGGTCCGGCAGGCCCACGGCCACCTGGAGCCCGGCGAGGAGACCGGGCAGTTCGTGGGCGTGGCCGGGCGCGTGGTGTTCGTGCGCAACACCGGCAAGCTGTGCTTCGCGACCCTCCAGGAGGGCGACGGCACCCGCCTGCAGGTCATGCTCTCCCTCGCGAAGGTGGGCGAGGAGTCCCTGGCCGAGTGGAAGCAGCTCGTGGACCTCGGCGACTTCGTGGCCGTCCACGGCGAGGTCGTGGCCTCCCGCCGCGGCGAGCTGTCCGTCATGGCCGACGCCTGGTCCATGGCCTCGAAGGCCCTGCGGCCGCTGCCCACGCTGCACAACGAGCTCAACGACGAGACCCGGGTGCGCCGGCGCTACCTCGACCTCATCGTCCGGCCCGAGGCCCGCGACGTCGTGGTGAAGCGGGCGCGGATCATCCAGACGGTGCGCAACGTCCTGGTCGAGCGCGGCTACGTGGAGATCGAGACGCCCATCCTGCAGCTGGTGCACGGCGGGGCGAGCGCCCGGCCGTTCGAGACCCATCTGAACGCCTTCGACCAGGACATGACCCTGCGCATCGCCACGGAGCTCTACCTCAAGCGCGCCGTGGTGGGCGGAATCGAGCGGGTCTTCGAGATCGGCCGGGTCTTCCGCAACGAGGGCGTCGACTCCTCGCACAGCCCGGAGTTCACCACCCTGGAGGCCTACGAGGCCTACGCCGACCAGTTCACGATGGCCGAGCGGATCCAGGAGATCATCCTCGCGTGCGCCGACGCCCTGGGCGTGGACACGATCGAGACCGAGCGGGGCACGATCGACCTGCGCGGACCGTGGCGCTGGCTCTCGGTGTACCCCGCGCTGTCCGAGGCCGTGGGCCGGACGATCACCCCGCGGACGCCCGTGGAGGAGCTCCGCCGGGTCGCCGAGGAGCACGAGGTCGCCGTGGACCCGGCCTGGGACGCGGAGAAGCACGTCCTCGAGCTGTTCGGGGAGATCGTGGAGCCCACGCTGCTCCAGCCGACCTTCGTGTGCGACTACCCGCCCTCGGCGCAGCCGCTGGCCCGTCAGCACCGCTCCGAGCACGGGCTGATCGAGGCCTGGGACCTCATCATCGGCGGCATGGAGCGCGGCACCGCCTTCTCCGAGCTGATCGACCCGGTGGTGCAGCGGGAGCGGCTCACCGAGCAGTCCCGCCGCGCCGCCGCCGGTGACGCCGAGGCCATGCGCCTGGACGAGGACTTCCTGCGCGCCCTCGAGCACGGCGCCCCGCCCATGGGCGGGCTGGGCCTGGGCCTGGACCGGCTGATCATGCTGTTCACCGACCTCGGGATCCGGGAGACCATCCTGTTCCCCCTCATGAAGCCGGAGCAGGACTGAGCCCGTCCGCGGGCCCTCAGCCTCCGTCCAGACCGTCCCGGGAGAATCGCCCCATGGAATACCTCGTGGTCCTGCTGCCCTCCATCAGCGTCGGCATCATCTTCTGGCTGGTCCTGCGGTCGATCCTTCGCGGCGACCGGAGCGAGCGCGCCGCCGAGTCCCGCTCCCAGGAGGACGCGCAGCGCTGGTACGAGCAGATCCGGGAGCGCGACGGCGCCGATGTGCCCTTCGGCCACCGGCGGCGCCGCGGGCGCGGTACGCCGCGCTGACCCGCCGCTCTCCGTCCGCGGCGCCCGGGGGCCTTTCCGATGAATTCGGATCGGTGCCGGGTTTCTTCGCCGAGTTTCCCCGGGAATCCCACCGGAACTTATCCCCTTTTTCGTGCTGACGAATTGTGCCGCGAAATTGTAGGATAAAGTCGGCACCGGGAACACGAGTTCCCGGTGTCGGCCGGAATTCATGATCCGGGCCTACCGTTCCGGCACGGGGGAATCATCAGCAGTTCAGGTCGTGCCGGACCGGCACGACCTCAGCAGGACGAACGCCGAAAGGCGGAGGAGAGTTTCAGCCATGGCACAGACCGTGAAGATCATTCTCGAGGACGACCTCGACGGCGGACCGGCCGAGGAGACCGTCCGCTTCGGGCTGGACGGGACCCAGTACGAGATCGATCTCTCCGAGGAGAACGCCGCGAAGCTGCGCGACGCCGTGCGGCCCTTCATCGCCAAGGCCCGGCGGGCCCAGAGCAAGCAGTCCCCGAAGCAGGCACGCTCCGGCGGCGCCCGCCCCACCGGCAGGTCCAACCCGGACACCGCCGCGATCCGGCAGTGGGCCCGGGAGAACGACCTCCCGGTCTCCGACCGCGGCCGCATCCACCAGGACGTGCAGAAGGCGTACTACGACGCCCACCAGTGAGCGGCTCCGCACCGGTGCCCGGGAAACCACCCGGCGCCGGTGCGGATACCAGCCGGAGGGGCCGGGATTCCGGCCCCTCCTTTTGTGTTCGGCCGGAGTTCCGCCACGGCCCCGCCATAACGCCGTCATAACACCGCCATAACCCTGCTCTAACTCCGGCAGCTCTCCGGCGGCATTCCCTGCGGGCGCGTTCTGCGGGCACCGCGTCCGTTCTGCGCCGGGCCGGGGATATTTCCGCGCACGGATCCCGCCCTACCGCCGGAATAGCCGGGGGCCGGTGCGGGGGCACGGGCGCCGTAATTGCGTCGGTGACCTGCGCTTTCGGTGGTGCGGACGCAAATGCCGATATCGGCCGGGCCTTTTCCGCGGCGCGGGCCGGACCCGTGCCGGCGGGCCGTCTCGCCGGTGGCGAACAGCCCCCCGATCGGGCTCCCGGGTGCGTAGCATCGTCTGCAGACATCGACTGAGGAGTATCCATGTTCGAACGCTTCACCGACCGCGCCCGCCGGGTCGTGGTGCTGGCCCAGGAAGAGGCCAGGATGCTCAACCACAACTACATCGGCACCGAGCACCTGCTGCTCGGGCTGATCCACGAGGGCGAGGGAGTGGCCGCCAAGGCGCTCGACTCGATGGGCATCACCCTCACCGGCGCCCGCGAGCAGGTCCAGGACATCATCGGCCCGGGCCAGCAGGCCCCGTCCGGGCACATCCCCTTCACCCCGCGCGCCAAGAAGGTCCTCGAGCTCTCCCTGCGCGAGGCCCTCCAGCTCGGCCACAACTACATCGGCACCGAGCACATCCTGCTGGGCATCATCCGCGCCGGCGAGGGCGTGGCCGCGCAGGTGCTGACCAAGCTCGGTGCGGAGCCGCAGAAGGTGCGCTCCACCGTGCTGGAGCTGATCTCCGGCTACCAGGGCGGCGGGACCCCCGAGAAGGAGGGCGCCGGCGTGCGCTCGGCCGGGCAGTCCGAGGGCACCCCCGCCGGGTCGGCGGTGCTGGACCAGTTCGGCCGCAACCTCACCGCGGCCGCCCGCGAGGGCAAGCTGGACCCGGTCATCGGGCGCTTCCGCGAGATGGAGCGTGTGATGCAGATCCTCTCCCGGCGCACCAAGAACAACCCGGTGCTGATCGGCGAGCCCGGCGTCGGCAAGACCGCGGTGGTCGAGGGCCTGGCCCAGGCCATCGTGCGCGGCGACGTCCCCGAGACCCTCAAGGACAAGCACCTCTACACCCTGGACCTCGGCTCCCTCGTGGCGGGCTCCCGCTACCGCGGTGACTTCGAGGAGCGGCTCAAGAAGGTGCTCAAAGAGATCCGCACCCGCGGTGACATCATCCTGTTCATCGACGAGATCCACACCCTCGTCGGCGCCGGCGCGGCCGAGGGCGCGATCGACGCCGCGTCGATCCTGAAGCCCATGCTCGCCCGCGGGGAGCTGCAGACCATCGGCGCGACCACGCTCGACGAGTACCGCAAGCACATCGAGAAGGACGCCGCCCTGGAGCGCCGCTTCCAGCCGATCCAGGTGGACGAGCCCTCCGAGGCGCACGCCGTGGAGATCCTCAAGGGCCTGCGCGACAAGTACGAGGCCCACCACCGCGTCTCCATCTCGGACGAGGCCCTCGAGGCCGCCGTCCACCTGGCGGCCCGGTACATCTCCGACCGCTTCCTCCCGGACAAGGCGATCGACCTGATCGACGAGGCCGGCGCCCGGCTGCGGATCAAGCGGATGACCGCTCCGCCGGAGATCAAGGAGCTCGACGACCGCATCACCGAGGTGAAGCGGCTCAAGGAGGCCGCCATCGACGGCCAGGACTACGAGAAGGCCGCCTCGCTGCGCGACACCGAGCAGAAGCTCATCGCCGAGCGCGACGACAAGGACCGGGCCTGGCGCGAGGGCGGTGACGAGCTCGCCGAGGTGACCCCCGAGGTCATCTCCGACGTGCTCTCCGCCTCCACCGGGGTGCCCGTGTACAAGCTCACCGAGGAGGAGACGGGCCGTCTCCTGCACATGGAGGACGAGCTGCACAAGCGCATCATCGGCCAGGACGACGCCATCAAGGCGCTGTCCCGCTCGATGCGGCGCACCCGCGCCGGCCTGAAGGACCCGAAGCGTCCCGGCGGCTCGTTCATCTTCGCGGGCCCCACCGGCGTGGGCAAGACCGAGCTCGCGAAGGCGCTCGCGGAGTTCCTGTTCGGGGACGAGGACGCCCTCATCACCCTGGACATGTCCGAGTACCAGGAGAAGCACACCGTCTCGCGCCTGTTCGGGGCCCCTCCCGGCTACGTGGGCTACGAGGAGGGCGGGCAGCTCACCGAGAAGGTGCGCCGCAAGCCGTTCTCCGTGGTGCTCTTCGACGAGGTCGAGAAGGCCCACCAGGACCTGTTCAACTCCCTGCTGCAGATCCTCGAGGACGGCCGGCTGACCGACTCGCAGGGCCGAGTGGTGGACTTCAAGAACACCGTGATCATCATGACCACGAACCTGGGCACCAAGGACATCTCGCGGGCCGTGCCCGTGGGCTTCCAGACCGGGGTGGACTCCGCCTCCAGCTACGAGCGGATGCAGGCCAAGGTCCAGGACGAGCTCAAGGAGCACTTCCGCCCCGAGTTCCTCAACCGCGTGGACGAGATCATCGTCTTCCCGCAGCTGACGGAGTCGGAGATCGTCCAGATCGTGGACCTCTTCGTGGCCCGGCTGCAGGAGCGGCTGCGGGACCAGGGCATGTCGATCGAGCTCACCGACGCCGCCAAGGTGTGGGTCAGCCGCCGCGGCTACGACCCGGCGATGGGTGCCCGGCCGCTGCGCCGCACCATGCAGCGGGAGATCGAGGACCGGCTCTCGGAGAAGATCCTCTTCGGGGAGATCAGCTCCGGGGAGAAGATCACCGTGGGCACCGAGGGGGAGGGCGACAAGCAGGTCCTCACCTTCTCCTCCACCCCGATGTACGACCTGACCGGCGACGGGATGGTCGACCCGATGGGCGGCTTCGAGGACGTCGAGGTCGTCCGCGGGGACGGGGAGCACGGCGCCGAGGGCTGAGCCTCTCCCGCCGGACGGAAGGGCCCGCCGCGCAGCTGCGCGGCGGGCCCTTCCGCGTCCCCCGAAGTGCGGGCGGCCTCGGGGCGACATGCCCCGCGGCCTGCGGAGTTAGCGAGCGTACACTTGCCGCGTGACCGAACTGCGCCTGCGACCCGCCCGCACCTCCGACGTCCCCGCGATCAAGGAGCTGGTGGCCCCGCTGGCCCGGGCCGGGGTGCTGATCAACAAGGACACGGTCGCCTACTACGAGGGCATCCAGGAGTTCCTCGTCGCCGAGGACGCCGGGACCCCGGGGCGTCTCGTCGGCTGCGGGGCCCTGCACGTGATGTGGGAGGACCTCGGCGAGGTCCGGACCCTGGCCACCTCCGACGCCTGGCGCGGGCGCGGAGTGGGGCGCGCCCTGCTGGCGGGTCTCATCGAGCGGGCCCGGGCCGTGGGGGTCTCCCGGGTGTTCTGCCTGACCTTCGAGGTGGACTTCTTCCGCCGGTACGGCTTCGAGGTGATGCCCAACCAGCAGCAGCTGGACCCGGACGTCTTCGCCGAGCTGATGCGCTCCCACGACGAGGGCGTGGCCGAGTACCTCGACCTGGCGCGGGTGAAGCCGAACACGCTCGGCAACACCCGGATGATCCTCGAGCTCAGCCCGGAAGGCTGATCCCCGCGGGGCCGCGCGCCGCCAGGCCGTCCTGGACCAGCCCGTCCAGGGCACGGCGGCGCTGCTCCTCCGGGGCGCCCAGACCGTGCAGGGCGTCCAGGGCGCGCAGCACCTCGGGCGCCGGCACGGTGCCCGGGGCGACGTCCACCGGTCCGGTCAGGTGCGGTTCCGGCACGGGGTCGCGCCCGGCCCGCAGCACGGCGAGCACGGCGCCGCGCACCTGGCGGTCCGTGCCGTGCCAGCTCTGCCCGCGGGGGGCCTCCGCCGGCTCGGGACGGCCCGCGGCGACCCACGCGCACGCGTGCCGGACGGGGCACTGCTCGCAGCGCGGTGAGCGGGCGGTGCAGATCACCGCGCCGAGCTCCATCACCGCCTGGTTCCAGCGCACGGCGAGGGCGTCCTCCTCCGGCATCAGCTGCTCGGCGAGCCGGGTCTCCGCGGCCGTCAGGGAGCGGGACGGCAGGCCCCGTCCCGAGACCACGCGGGCCTGCACGCGGCGGATGTTGGTGTCCACGACCACCTGCCGGTCCCCGAAGGCGAACACCGCGATCGCGGCGGCGGTGTAGGCGCCCACGCCGGGCAGGGCCAGCAGCTCGTCGTGCCCCGCCGGGACGCGCCCGCCGTGGCGCTCGGTGATCTCGACCGCGGCCGCGTGCAGGCGCAGGGCCCGCCGCGGATAGCCCAGCCGGCCCCAGGCCCGCACCGCCTCGCCGGTGCTCGCGGCCGCGAGGTCGGCCGGGTGCGGCCAGCGCTGCAGCCAGGCCCGCCACACGGGCAGCACGCGTGCCACGGGGGTCTGCTGGAGCATGAACTCGCTGACCATGACGCCCCACGGGGAGCAGTCCGGGTCCCGCCACGGGAGGTCCCGGGCGGCGACGTCGAACCAGCCGGTCACGGCGCGGTGCAGGTCCGGCAGGCCGGGGTGCACGGCGGGGGCGGGGGCGGGACGGGAGCTCATCGCACCCACTGTAGCCTTGGTGGCATGGCGCAGAAGGGTTCCGGGAGCACCCCCCACGGACGGTCGGGAAACGGTCACGACGACGACGGACGGGCTCCTCGCACCTCCGACCCGCGGCGGGTGAGCCCCGAGGTCTACCGGCGCCGGCGGATCGTCGCCGCGGTCGCGGCGGGCGTGCTGCTGCTGCTCGTGGCCGTGGGGATCGGTGCGGCGGTCGTGGCCATGCTCGGCTCCGACGAGCCGGAGGCCGCCCCCGCCCCGGCGGCGGCCAGCGCCGCTCCCACGGTCTCCCGGGAGCCCTTCGCCGACTTCACGCCGCGGCCCGACGAGAGCCCCTCCGCCTCCGCGTCGGCGGCCGCCACGGAGGCACCGGCCGAGGAGTGCGGGGCCGACCTGGCCGTGCGGGCGTCCACGGACCGGGAGAGCTACCGCGAGGGCGAGGAGCCCGTGCTGGTGCTCACCCTGGAGAACACGGGGGACGATCCCTGCACGGTCAACGCCGGGACCTCGCAGATGGTCTACGAGGTGAGCTCGGGCGCGGACACCGTCTTCGACAGCCGGCACTGCCAGGCCGGCTCGGAGGACGCCGAGCGCACCCTCGAACCGGGGCAGGAGGAGAGCGCCCGGCTGACGTGGAACCGCCAGCGCACCGCCGAGGGCTGCGCGGAGGCGGGCGGCGAGGCCCAGCCCGGGTACTACCGCCTGCTGGTCTCCCTCGGGGAGCGCACGAGCGAGCCGGCGGCGTTCGTCCTGGAGTGAGCGGGACGCGCCCGGCTCACATGAAGCGTTCGAGCAGGCTGGTCTCGGCCATCCTCGAGAGCGACTCGCGGACCGTGCGGGCCCGCTGCTCGCCGATGCCCTCCACCGCCTTGAGGTCCTCGAGGTTGGCGGCCATGAGGGACTGCAGCCCGTCGAACTGGCGCACCAGGCGGTTGGCCACCGCCCGCGGCATCGACTTGATGCCCTCCAGCAGCCGGTAGCCGTGCGGGTGCAGGTCCGTCTCCAGGCTGCCCTGCGGCTCGATCAGCCCCACCGACACCGCGATCCGCTGGAGGTCGATGAGCTCCGCCGGGGTGAGCTCCGCGAGGCTCTCCAGTCCCTGGTCGATGCCCTCCGCCGGAGTGTCGTCGGGCAGGTAGTCCCGCAGCACGACGTCGGGCCCCGGGCCCGTGCCCGCGGTCAGCTCCTCGAGCTGCAGGGCGATGAGCCGGCCGTCCACGCCCAGCTCGAGGACGTACCAGCCGATCTCGGAGGAGATCCGCCGCACCATCTCCATGCGCTGCAGGGTCAGCGCCACGTCCCGCACGGTCACGGACGCCTCGATCTCCAGCGAGGAGAGGTTGCCGAGGACCTGCTCCATGCGGTTGCTGTAGTGCTCCAGCGTCTGCAGCGCCTGGTTGGCGCGGGCCATGATCGACTGGGAGCCCTCGATCGCGTAGCGGGTCTCGCCCACGTAGATGGTGATGACGCTCATCGACTGGCTCACCGAGATCACCGGGACCCCGGTCTCCTTGGCGGTGCGCTCCGCCGAGCGGTGCCGGGTGCCGGACTCGCTGGTGTCGATCGAGGCGTCCGGCACGAGCTGCACCCCGGCCTTGAGGATGCGGGTGGCGTCCCGGTCGCAGATGATGGCGCCGTCCATCTTGGCCAGTTCCCGCAGCTTGGGCGCGGAGAAGTCGGTATTGATGTCGAAGCCCCCGGAGCAGATCGCCTCCACGGACCGGTCGAAGCCCAGCACCAGCAGGCCACCGGTGCGGCCGCGCAGGATCCGTTCGAGACCGGTGCGCAGCTCGGTGCCCGGTGCGATGCGGGCCAGCGTCTTGCGCAGTGCGTTCTCAGGGGTCTTCGCCACGGTCACATCATACGGCCGCGGCGGTCTGCCGCTTCTGCCCGGAACCGGCGCCCGACCGGGGGAAGAGCAGCTCCATGGCCTCGGTGATCGTGGTCACCTCCCGCACGGTGAAGCCGGCCGGGACCGCACCCGGTCCGGTCGAGCTGGCCGGCACCACCGCGTGGGTGAAGCCGAGCCGGGCGACCTCCTGGATGCGGCGGCCGATGCCCGGGACGGGCCGCACCTCGCCGGCCAGGCCGACCTCCCCGAAGCACACGAGCCGCTGGGGGAGGGGCCGGTCCTGCGCGGCGGAGGCCAGGGCCATGGCCACGGCGAGATCGGTGGAGGGCTCCGTGAGCTTGACCCCGCCGACCGTGGAGACGTAGCAGTCCAGCCCGGCCAGGTTCACCCCGGCCCGGCGCTGCAGGACGGCGAGCAGCATCGCCACGCGCGAGGAGTCCAGTCCGGCCGTGGCACGCCGGGGCTGCGCGGTGGCGGAGCGGTCCAGCAGCGCCTGCACCTCGGCGAGGAGGGGGCGGCGGCCCTCGAGCGTGACGGTCAGGCACGTCCCGGAGACCGGCATGGCCGTGCGGGATACGAACAGGCCAGAGGGGTCCTCGACGCTCGTGATGCCGGTCTCGGTGAGGTCGAAGCAGCCGACCTCGTCGGTGGGCCCGTAGCGGTTCTTCACCGCCCGCAGCAGCCGGATCCGCGAGTGCTTCTCGCCCTCGAACTGGCACACCACGTCCACGAGGTGCTCCAGCAGCCGGGGGCCGGCGATGGAGCCGTCCTTGGTCACGTGGCCGACGAGCAGGGTGGTCATGTTCCGCTTCTTGGCCGCGGCGATGAGGGAGGCCGCGACCTCGCGCACCTGCGTGACCCCGCCGGCGGAGCCCTCGACCTCGGCGCTGGCCAGCGTCTGCACGGAGTCGACCACGAGCAGGCGGGGCGAGATCGTCTCGATGTGGCCCAGGGCGGTGGCGAGATCCGTCTCCGCGGTCAGGAAGAGGGTGGGGGCGACGGCGCTGATCCGGTCCGCGCGCAGCTTCACCTGCGCGGCGGACTCCTCGCCGGTGACGTAGAGGACGTCGCGGGTCCCCGTGCCGGCGCCCTCGGCGAAGCGGGCGGCGACGTCGAGCAGCAGCGTCGACTTCCCGACCCCCGGCTCCCCGGCCATCAGGACGACCGCCCCGGGCACGAGGCCGCCGCCGAGGACCCGGTCCAGCTCCGGCACGCCGGTGGGCGCCGACGTCGCGACGGTGGCGTCGACCTGGGCGATGGGCCGGGCGGGCTCGGCGATGGAGCGTGCCGCAGTGGTGCGGGCCTTGTGCTCGCCGATCTCCTCGACCGTGCCCCACGCCTGGCACTCCCCGCACCGGCCCACCCACTTGGCCGTGCTCCAGCCGCACTCGGTGCAGCGGTAGGCGGGGGAGTTGCGGCGGGTGCGGGTGCTCATGGCGACCAGGCTATCGGCCGCGGCGGACGGCCTAAGCGGACGGCCTCAGCGGACGGCGCAGCGCCGGCCTCGGCGCCGGCTCAGCCCAGGTCGAGGAAGGAGCAAAGCTCGGCGAAGGCCTCGGGGACCACGGAGTAGTGGGCCCACTTGCCGCGCTGCTCGCGGGTGACCAGCCCGGCGTCGACGAGCCTCTTCATGTGGTGGCTCACCGTGGGCTGGCTGATGTCCACCACCGCGGTCAGGTCGCACACGCAGACCGCGCTGCAGCCCTGCGCCGCCACGTGCGAGAGCAGCCGCAGGCGGGTGGGGTCGGACAGGGCCTTGAGCCGGCCGGCGATCCGCTGGGCGTCGTCGGGGGTCATGGGCCCGCCCGAGAGCGAGCAGCACTCCGTGCCCGTCGTGCCGGGGACGCACTGATCGGCAGCGGCGGCCTGAAGATCCGGTGCGGCAGTCATCCCCCCACTATACATTGACGTGTGTCAATATGTTCCTTAGGGTGACCGATAGATCGTCATCGATATGAAGGACCGGACCCGCCCATGAGCAACACCGCCACCGCCCCCACCGCCTCCCAGGGGGTGATGAAGGACCTGTCCTTCCTCGACCGCTGGTTGCCCGCCTGGATCATCGCCGCGATGCTCGCCGGCCTCCTGCTCGGCCGGTTCGTGCCGGGGCTGGACGCCGCCCTGGAGGCGGTGAGGGTGGGCGAGGTGTCCGTGCCCATCGCGATCGGGCTGCTGGTGATGATGTACCCGGTGCTCGCCAAGGTCCGCTACGACGAGACCCACCGCGTGGCCGGCGACCGACGGCTGATGGGCGCCTCCTTGGTGCTGAACTGGATCGTCGGGCCCGCGCTGATGTTCGCCCTGGCCTGGATCTTCCTGCCCGACCTGCCGGAGTACCGCACCGGGCTGATCATCGTGGGCCTGGCCCGGTGCATCGCCATGGTGCTGATCTGGAACGACCTGGCCTGCGGGGACCGGGAGGCGGCGGCCGTGCTGGTGGCGGTCAACTCCGTCTTCCAGGTCATCGCCTTCGGCGCCCTGGGCTGGTTCTACCTCCAGGTCCTGCCGTCCTGGCTGGGCCTGCCAACGACGTCGGCGGAGTTCTCGGTCTGGTCCATCGTCGTCTCCGTGCTGGTCTTCCTGGGCATCCCGCTGGTGGCCGGGTTCCTCACCCGCACCCTCGGCGAGAAGGCCAAGGGCCGCGACTGGTACGAGGGCACGTTCCTGCCGAAGCTCGGTCCCTGGGCCCTGTACGGGCTGCTGTTCACCATCGTGCTGCTCTTCGCCCTGCAGGGCGACGCGATCACCTCGAACCCCTGGGACGTGGTGCGCATCGCGTGGCCGCTGCTGGTCTACTTCTTCCTCATGTTCGGCATCGGGCTGCTCGTCTCCCGCGCCCTGGGGCTGAACTACGCGAAGTCCACCACCGTGGCCTTCACCGCCGCCGGCAACAACTTCGAGCTGGCCATCGCCGTGGCCATCGGCACCTTCGGGGTGACCTCCGGACAGGCCCTCGCCGGGGTGGTCGGCCCGCTGATCGAGGTGCCCGTGCTCGTGGCGCTGGTCTACGTGTCCCTGTGGGCCGGGCGGAAGCTCTTCCCCGGTGACCGTACCGTCCCCACCCGCTGACCCCGCGACCTTCCAGGAGCACCAGTTGAGCACCGAGACCACCAAGCCCTCCGTCCTGTTCGTCTGCGCCAAGAACGGCGGCAAGTCCCAGATGGCCGCCGCCCTCATGGACCACCACGCCGCGGGTGCTGTGGAGGTCCACTCCGCCGGCACCACACCGGGCAGCACGATCAACGCACTGTCCGCCGAGGTCGTCGCCGAGGTCGGGGCCGACATGTCCTCCGGCACCCCGAAGCCCATCGACCCCGAGCTGCTGCGCTCCGTGGACCGGGTCGTGGTCCTGGGCGACGAGGCGACGGTCGAGCCCGTCGCGGGCATGGCCGGCACCATCGAGACCTGGCACACCGACGAGCCCTCCACCCGAGGGATCGAGGGTGCCGAGCGGATGCGCCTGGTCCGCGACGACATCGACACCCGCGTGCAGCGGCTGCTCACCGAGCTCACCGACGGCACGCACGCCTGAACCGTCCCCCTCACCTCTTTCCCCGTCCGACAGAACGGATCACCCCATGAGCACCGACCCCACGTCCGCGGCCGAGACCACGGACAAGCCCTCCGTCCTGTTCGTGTGCGTGCACAACGCCGGGCGGTCCCAGATGGCCGCCGCCTACCTGACCCACCTCTCCGGAGGCCGCATCGAGGTCCGCTCGGCCGGCTCCGCCCCGGCCGACGCGGTGAACCCGGCCGCCGTGGAGGCCATGGCCGAGGAGGGCATCGACCTGAGCGCCCAGACCCCGAAGATCCTCACCGACCAGGCGGTGCAGGGATCCGACGTGGTGATCACCATGGGCTGCGGGGACGCCTGCCCGTTCCATCCGGGCAAGCGGTACGAGGACTGGGCCCTGGAAGACCCGGCCGGCAAGGGTGTGGAGGCCGTGCGGCCCATCCGCGACGAGATCAGGACCCGCGTCCAGACCCTGGTCTCCGAGCTGCTGCCGGCCGGCACCGCCGAGTGAGAGGTCCGCAGAACATGACCGGGAGCATCGATCTGCCCGTCGTCGTGATCGGCGCCGGGCCCGTCGGGCTGGCCGCCGCCGCGCACCTGCTCGAACGCGGCCTGACCCCGCTGGTCCTCGAGGCCGGCCCCCGGGCGGGGGCGGCGATCCGCGACTGGGGCCACACCCGCCTGTTCTCCCCGTGGCGCTACGACATCGACACGGCCGCCGCCCGTCTGCTGACCGGCACCGGCTGGACCGCCCCGGACCCCGAGGCGCTGCCGACCGGCGCCGAGCTGGTGGAGCAGTACCTGGAGCCCCTCGCGGCCGTCCTGGCGGAACGGATCCGCACCGGCGCCCGGGCGGTGGCCGTGTCCCGGGCGGGGATGGACAAGACCCGCACCGCCAACCGGCAGTCCACCCCGTTCCTGGTGCGCCTCCAGCGCACCGATGGCGCGGTGGAGGACGTCGAGGCGTCGGCGGTGATCGACGCCTCCGGCACCTGGGCGACGCCCAACCCGCTGGGCCAAGCCGGGCTACCCGCCCCCGGCGAGGCCGAGGCCGTGACCGCCGGGCGGATCACCGCCCCGCTGCCCGACGTCACCGGCCGGGACCGGCACCGTTTCTCCGGCCGCCACGTGCTCGTCGTGGGGGCCGGGCACTCCGCGGCCAACACCCTGCTCGAGCTCGGCGCCCTGGCCGAGACCGAGCCAGGCACCCGGATCTCCTGGGCCGTGCGCTCCGCCGACGTCACTCGGGTCTACGGCGGGGAGGACCGCGACGAACTGGCCGCCCGGGGCGCGCTGGGCACCCGGCTGTGCCACCTCGTGGAATCCGGGGTGATCGAAGTGCACACCTCCTTCACCATCACCCGCTTCACCTCGACCGCTGGCAGGTTGAGCGTCCGGGCCACCACCCCCACCGGGGACGCAGAACTCAGCGTGGATCTGCTGGTGCCGGCCACCGGCTTCCGCCCCGACCTCGCGATGCTCTCGGAGCTGCGCCTGGAGCTGGACCCGGCCGTCGACGCCCCGAAGCAGCTGGGACCGCTGATCGACCCGGAGTTCCACTCCTGCGGATCCGTGGCCCCGCACGGGGAGAAGCTGCTGGCCCACCCCGAGGCCGGCTTCTACATCGTGGGCATGAAGTCCTACGGACGTGCCCCCACCTTCCTCCTGGCCACCGGCTACGAGCAGGTCCGCTCCGTCGCCGCCGCCCTGGCCGGGGACCGGGAAGCCGCCGACGACGTGCAGCTGGTCCTGCCCGAGACCGGGGTGTGCTCCACCGATCTGGGTGGGTCCTGCGACCTGCCGGCCCTCGGGCCCGCGGGCGACAGCGGCGAGGAGCAGGGCTGCTGCGCCCCGCAGGCCGCCGAGGAGCCGGCCGAGGCCTGCTGCTCGAGCCCGCAGCCGGTGGCTCTCGAGCGTGCCCCGCTGCCGCTGCTGTCCTCGTCCTGCTGCTGAGCCGGCCCGCCTGCCACCGGCGCCGCCCGCGGCCGTCGCTCGCGGCCGTCGAGGTCCGGGTGCGTGCCCTCCGGGCCCGGGCCCGGCCGTGACGGGGCGGCCCGCGCCGGCCGGAGTGCTGCTCAGGCGCGGTCCCAGCCCTCCAGCCGGGGGAGCTGGTCGCGAGCCTCCTCGTGGGTCATGCCGGCCGCCTCGAGCAGGTCCACGACCATCGGCCGCATGTCCAGCACCAGGGTCTCGCCCTCCATCGTCCGCACCCCCATCTCGCGCGGGTGCAGCCGCCCGGCCACGTTCGCCAGCTCGTTGCGGGCCTGGCGCAGGTAGCTCTCCCGGGACCCGGGGGCGGCCACCGCCAGCGCGTTGCCCAGGGTGCTGACCGCGTCCGCGAGGTCGTCGAGGGCGTCGGTCAGGGCGGCCACGGCCTCGTCCGAGAGGGTCACGTGGTTGAGCACAGAGGCGAGCCGGCGGGTGAGCACCCGGGCGTTGCGCACGGCGAGGTCGAGATAGCGGATGGAGCGCCCGATGGTCTCGATCTCCGCGCGGCGGCCGCGGTACAGCGGGGAGGCCGTCGCGATCTCCACGGCGGACTTCAGCCCGGAGGTCACCGAGTCCACCAGCGGCTGGGTCTGGCGGGAGCGCACGAGGGCGTGCCAGGCGGCGGTGGCGTCGTAGTCCTCGACGGCGCGGCCGGCCTCCCGCAGCACCCCGGAGAACTCGTCGACCAGGGCCCGCAGGTCCTGGCGCGGCTGCCGCCGCGGGTCCGTGGGCACGAAGTAGGCCATGGCCAGGGCGCAGGCCCCGCCCACGACGGCGTCGGTGGAACGGGCGAACACGCCGTCCTGGGAGGGCGGGAGCAGGACCACGAGCACGGCCTGCAGGCCCATCTGCGTGGTGAACAGCGTGCCGTTGTCCAGGAAGCGGGCGAGCAGGATCGAGGTCATGAGCACCACCGCGGCCTGCCACACCCCGGTGCCCAGGACGTGGATCAGCGTGTCCCCCACGGCGATGCCGAGGGTGCAGCCGATCGAGACCTCGAGCACACGCCGGTAGCGCAGTCCGTCCTTGGCGAAGCCCAGGGCCACCAGGGCCGCGGTGGCGGCGAAGATCGGTCCGGAGTGGCCCAGGAGCCGCTCGGCGATCACGTAGGCCCCGACGCTCGCGACCGTGATCTGGAAGCTCTGCAGCAGACCCGTGCGGACCCGCGTCAGGCCGACCCTGGTGCGGCTGCGCACCGCACGGGCCGCGGCTCGTGCACGGTCGCCTGGCTGCATGGGCCCATCCTAGGGGAGCGGCCGGGGACCTCCGGCGGGCCGGCTCCGCTCCCGCGCCCCTTCACGGCACCGGGCAGGTCCCCGGTGTGAGTTGCGCGACCCTGCCCTGCCCTCGGGGCCTGTGTTCACCCTCCGTTCACCTTCGCGGGCCAATCTGGCTACCTGCGCTCCCTAAGGTCTCCCGGTGAGAGGTCCGCGGGACGACCGCAGATCCGCCTCTCGCACCGGCTCCGACGACATCCGGAGCGACGCTGGACGACGGCCCCTCGACGGGGCGCAACTGTGATCTGAAGGGGCTATCAAGTGAAGGTTTCCCACCTCGGCCGTTCCGCGGCCGTCCTGGCCATCGGCTCGCTCGCACTCACCGCGTGCGGTTCCGACAACGCGACGGGCGAAGCGACCGGCTCGGGCGAGTCCTCGGCCGCGGGCGCCGGAGTGTCGGGCACGCTCACCGGCATCGGCGCATCCTCCCAGCAGGCCGCGATGACCGCCTGGCAGAACGGTTTCCAGAGCGCCAACCCCGAGGCCCAGGTGCAGTACTCCCCGGACGGCTCCGGCGCCGGCCGGGAGGCCTTCGTCGCCGGCGGTGCCGACTTCGCCGGCACCGACGCCTACCTCGACGAGGAGGAGTACGAGGCGTCCAAGGAGGTCTGCGGGCCCGACGGCGGCTTCCACATCCCGGCCTACATCTCCCCGATCGCGGTGGCCTTCAACCTGCCCGGCGTGGAGACCGTGAACATGGACGGGCCCACCATCGCGCAGGTCTTCACCGGGGAGATCGACACCTGGAACGACCCGGCGATCGCCGAGCTCAACCCGGACGCCGACCTGCCGGACACCCCGATCACCGTGGTGCACCGCAACGACGAGTCCGGCACCACGGAGAACTTCCAGGAGTACCTGGCCGCGGCCGCCCCCGAGGTGTGGACCGAGGAGGTCTCGGGCAACTGGCCCTCGCAGTGGGCCGCCGAGAACAACAAGGGCACCGCCGGGGTGGTGCAGTCCACCAGCTCCACCGAGGGCGCGATCACCTACGCCGACGCCTCTGCCGTGGGTGACCTCGGCACCGTGGCAGTGGGCGTGGGCGAGGAGTACGTCCCGTACTCCGCCGAGGCCGCCGCCACCGCGGTGGAGAACTCCACCCCCGTCGAGGGGCGCGCCGAGTACGACATGGCGATGGACCTCGAGCGCGACACCACCGAGTCCGGGGCCTACCCGATCGTGCTCGTGTCCTACCACCTGTACTGCTCGCAGTACGATTCTCAGGAGACCGCTGACCTCGCCAAGGCGTTCGGCTCGTACGTCATCAGCGAGGAGGGGCAGCAGGCCGCGGCCGACGCCGCCGGCTCGGCCCCGATGTCCGAGAACCTGCGCAGCTCCGCGCAGGAGGCGATCGACCAGATCACGGTCGCCGGCTGATCCAGTTCTGCTGGTCCCGTTCGGTGCGGGCCCGGGCCCGTGGCCCGTGCTCGCGCCGAACGGGACATTTGTGTGTGAGGCGCCTCCGCCGTGAGGAGCGTCACCGGACCCAGGCGCCGGGGCACAACCCCGTCCCGGTGCGACCCGTGTCAGGCAATCGAAGGGGCACCCGACATGTCCACCACCGTCACCGCCAGGAAGACCGCCTCCGGCGGCAGGGCCGGCGACTCGATCTTCTCCGGGCTCAGCCTCGGGGCCGGCGTGCTGATCCTCGCGGTCCTCGCCGCCGTGGCCCTGTTCCTGTTCCTGCAGGCGCTGCCCACCTTCCAGGCGCCCGCGGAGGACGTCTCCGGCGGCGCCGGCTTCTGGTCCTACATCTGGCCCATGGTCATCGGCACCGTGGTGGCCGCCGTCATCGCCCTGGTGATCGCGACCCCGATCGGGGTGCTTGTGGCGCTGTACATCTCCCACTACGCGCCGGCGCGGATCGCCAAGCCCGTGGGCTACGTCATCGACCTGCTGGCGGCGATCCCCTCGGTGATCTACGGGGCCTGGGGCACCACGGTGCTCGCCTCGTCGATGGTGCCCTTCTACGCCTGGCTCTCCGGCAACCTGGGGTTCATCCCCTTCTTCGCCGGCCCGCCCTCCCAGACCGGCAAGACGATGCTCACGGCCGGTGTGGTGCTGGCGATCATGATCCTGCCGATCATCACGGCGATGTCGCGCGAGCTGTTCGTCCAGACGCCCAAGCTGCACGAGGAGGCCGCACTGGCCCTCGGCGCCACCCGGTGGGAGATGATCCGGATGACGGTGCTCCCGTTCGCCCGTCCGGGCATCGTCTCGGCCGTGATGCTCGCGCTGGGCCGGGCCCTCGGGGAGACCATGGCGGTGGCCCTGGTGCTCTCCAGCGGCCCGCTCACCACGTCCCTGGTCCAGTCCGGCAACCAGACCATTGCTGCGGAGATCGCCCTGAACTTCCCGGAGGCCTACGGCCTTCGCCTGTCCGAGCTCATCGCGGCCGGCCTGATCCTGTTCGTGATCACACTGGTCGTGAACATGATCGCCCGCGCCATCGTCGCCCGCTACAAGGAATTCTCGGGAGCCAACTGATGTTCAACACCGCCCTCCGCAACCCCGCTCCCGTGCGTCCGTCCTCGCCGCGCCGGTCGACGCTCACCCGCAACCAGAAGCCCGCATGGCTGGTGCCCGCGATCGGTGCGGCCGCCGTGGTGGTGGGCGCGGCCCTCGCGGCGCTGTTCGGCTTCTCCGTGGCCCTGTGGGCTGTCCTGGCCGCCGTGGTGTTCCTGATCGCAGCACCGGTCGCCGTGACGGCGGTCGAGGGCCCGCGCAACGGCGCGGACTCCCTGATGACCTACCTGGTCTACACGGCGTTCGTGCTGGCCGTGATCCCGCTGATCTCCGTGGTCTGGACGGTGCTGGCCAACGGGCTGCCCGGTCTGACCTCGAACCTGCTGCTGACGTCCATGAACGGTGTCACCGGAGCCACGGACAACGCCGCCGCCGCGGGGGAGAGCCCGGTGCTGGGCGGGGCGTACCACGCCATCGTCGGGACGGTCTCGATCACGTTCTGGGCCACCCTCCTGTCGGTGCCGATCGGGCTCCTGACCGCCATCTACCTCGTCGAGTACTCGAAGGGCGGCTGGCTCGGCAAGAGCATCACGTTCTTCGTCGACGTCATGACCGGCATTCCCTCGATCGTGGCCGGCCTGTTCGCCGCGGCCCTGTTCGGCCTGCTGCTCGGCCCGTCCACCCGCTTCGGCTTCGTGGCGGCGGTGGCCCTGACCGTGCTCATGATCCCCACGGTGGTGAAGAACACCGAGGAGATGCTGAAGATCGTCCCCAACGAGCTGCGCGAGGCCGCCTACGCCCTGGGCGTGCGCAAGTGGCGGACCATTCTCAAGGTCGTCATCCCCACCGCGATCTCCGGGATCGCGTCCGGGGTGACGCTGGCGATCGCCCGCGTGATCGGCGAGACCGCCCCGCTGCTGGTCACCGCCGGCTTCGCCACGGCCATCAACTGGAACTCCTTCTCGGGATGGATGACCACCCTGCCGACGTTCATCTACTACCAGATCATGACCCCCACGTCCCCCACGAGCCCCGACCCCTCACAGCAGCGGGCGTGGGCGGCGGCGCTGATCCTGATCCTGATCGTGATGCTGCTCAACCTTGTGGCCCGTCTCGTGGCCCGGGCGTTCGCCCCCAAGACCGCCGGCCGCTGAGCTCCGCACACACCTCTGCACACACCTCTGCGAAGAAAAGAGCAAGGAACACACCATGTCCAAGCGAATCGACGTCGACCACCTGAACGTCTACTACGGCGATTTCCTGGCCGTGGAGGACGTGAGCATGGGGATCGACGCCCGGTCGGTGACCGCCTTCATCGGTCCGTCCGGCTGCGGCAAGTCGACCTTCCTGCGTACCCTCAACCGCATGCACGAGGTGATCCCCGGTGCCCGCGCGGAGGGCCAGGTGCTCCTCGACGGCGACGACCTCTACGGCCAGGGCGTGGACCCGGTCGTGGTGCGCTCCATGATCGGCATGGTCTTCCAGCGCCCGAACCCCTTCCCCACCATGTCCATCCGGGACAACGTGCTCGCGGGCGTGAAGCTGAACAGCAAGCGGATCTCCCGGGGGGACGCCGACGCGCTGGTGGAGAGCTCCCTGCAGGGCGCCAACCTGTGGAACGAGGTCAAGGACCGCCTCGACAAGCCGGGTTCCAGCCTCTCCGGCGGCCAGCAGCAGCGCCTGTGCATCGCCCGGGCGATCGCGGTGAAGCCGGACGTGATCCTCATGGACGAGCCGGCATCCGCCCTGGACCCGATCTCCACCCTGGCGATCGAGGACCTGATCAACGAGCTCAAGCAGGACTACACCGTGGTGATCGTGACCCACAACATGCAGCAGGCCTCCCGCATCTCGGACCGGACGGCGTTCTTCAACATCCAGGGCACCGGCAAGCCCGGCAAGCTCATCGAGTACGGCCCCACCTCGGAGATCTTCTCCAACCCGAAGCAGCAGCAGACCGAGGACTACGTCTCCGGCCGCTTCGGCTGAGCCGACGCGCCGACGACGACGGGCGCCGCCCCCACCGGGGGAGGCGCCCGTCGTCGTCGGCGGAGGGTGTGGGGACGGCCCGGCCGCGGGCGCGCTACAGCAGGGGCGAGAGCGCCAGCAGCAGCGTGGCCGAGACGACCCCGCAGACCGGGACCGTCACGACCCATACGAGGACCACCCGCCGCACCACGCGGACGTTGACCGTGTGGAAGCGCTGCTGCCGCCCGGCCCCGAGGATCGCCGCGGCGGCCGTCTGGGAGGTCGACATCGCCACCGGGATGAGCGTCCCGCCGAGGAACAGCAGGGAGCCCGCCACGCCCTGGGCCACAGCCCCGCGGAACGGGTCGATGGTGACCATCCGGGAGGACAGCGTGTAGGCGATCCGCCAGGCCCCGAACAGGGTCCCCACGGCCAGCCCCACCGCGACGAGGACCAGGATCCACGGTTCGCGGCCCTGCGCCGAGACGGGCAGGCCGGCGCAGAGCAGCAGCGTGGTGAACACCCAGACGGCCCGCCGCCCGTGGGTGAGCCCGTGGCCGAAGGCGATGGCCGCGGCGCCGGTGGCCTGGGCCACCTGGGAGCGGAAGGTGGTGGTCGAGGGCTCGGAGTGGCGCAGCAGGTGCAGCAGCGGGACCACCAGCGCCCAGGCCAGCCCGTAGGCCAGCAGGGGGGCCACCAGGAGCGGGACGGCGAGCTGGGACAGCACCTCCCCGGTCAGGGGGTCCTGCTCGGTCAGGTCCACGGCCCGGGCCCCCAGCAGCGCCCCGAGCAGCCCGCCCAGCAGCGCGGTGGTCGAGGAGGACGGCATGCCCAGCCACCAGGTGAGGACGTTCCAGGCGATCGTGCTCGCCAGGGCGCACACCAGCGCCGCCGAGCCCACCGTGTTCAGCGGCACGGGGGTGGCCGGGATGATCCAGTCGGTCAGGAGCCAGCCGGCCGTGAAGACCCCGGCCGCGTTCACCAGGGCGCTCAGCACCAGCCCGATCTTGGGGGTCAGCGCCCGGGAGCGGACCGGCAGCGCGAGGGCGTTGGGGGCGTCGTGAAAACCGTTGACCACCACGTGGACGGCGGCGAGGACCAGGCCCAGGACCGTGAGCAGCACCAGCACCGCGGCTCAGGACTCCGCCACGACGATGCGGCCTACCTCGGTGGACACGCGCACCAGCGCCCGGGCCGCCTCCACGAAGCGCTGGACGGACTGCTGCCGGCGCAGGGCCGGGATCGCCTTGTGGTGCTCCAGCAGATGGGCCATGTGCAGCTGGTGGATCCGCTCCGCCTGCTTGCCCAGGCGCAGCATCTCGTACCAGTAGTCGTCGAGGCCCTGCAGGCCGGCGAGGTCGCGCATGGCACGGGTGGTCAGCTCGGACATGCGCACGATCACCCCGAGCTGGTCGGTGGCGTACGAGGGCGGCCGGGTGAGTCCGTGGGCGACGTGCGCCTCGGCCACGGCCAGGAGCTCCTCAGCGGCCTTGTTGAGCCAGTGCCCCAGCACGTAGACGTCCTGCCGGGGGACGGGGATCACGAACGTGGAGCGCACCGTGGTCATCACGGAGAAGTAGAGGTCGGTGGAGCGGGCCTCGCACTCCCGGATCGCGTCGAGGGTCGCGACGTCCACCTCGGGGGACCCGATCAGCTCCGACAGGAGGCGGACGGACTCCGTCACCTGTCCCGACATGTCGGCCAGCAGGTCCAGGACCAGTTCGTCCTCCGGGAAGATGCGAAGCGCCATCTGGTGACCATCCTGGACGTCGGGGCCGGCGCCGCGGAGCACGGCGGGCTTCACTGTACACGGCACAGTCGAACGCCCCGCGGCCCGCGGGCGGCGGGGGAGGAGGGAAGGGGGCGGTGCCGGACCGGGAGCGCCTCTCGGCGGAAGGCCGCTCGTGGCGGCTATGAGATGGAGCCCGGGGCTGCCGCGGCCCGGCACCTGCAGTCCATGGTAGTCCACGTGCCCCGCAGGCCAAGCCCGGCGGCTGTGGCCTCCCGCACGGCCGGGGGTGGCCGGGATCTCAGTCCAGGTGCCCGCGGCGCCAGGCGTTGGCCGAGGCCTCCAGCTCCTCCGCGGTGCGCTCGAGGCGCTGGGTCAGGGCCACGGTGCTCGGTCCCCGGGGCGCGTGCTCGTGCAGGACCGGCAGCTGCCCCGTGTCGGCCAGCCGGATCCGGCCCAGGGCGATCACGCGGCAGAAGGCCGCGAACCGGTCCAGGGCGACGTCGAACTCGCCGTTGAACGCCCCGGAGAGGATGGCGTCCGCCATGGTGGTGATCTCCTCGGCCCCGGGAGGCTCCGCCACGCCGGCGACCACGTGGGAGACCTGGGCGGTGCCCCGCCCCGCGGCGAAGTACCGGCCCATCCGCACGGGATCCTTCCGCACCCCGGCGCGCAGGGCGTAGAGCCGCCACAGCGCCCCGGGGAGCGAGACCGCCGGGGCCTCCGCCCACATCTCGGCGATGCCCTCCAGGCCCTGCTCGTCGGTCAGCTCGATGAGCCGGCGGCTGATCTCCGGGTCGTCGCTGGCCCGCCCCCGGGAGACCAGGGCGTGGGCCGCGAGGTGCGCCGCCTCCGAGACCCGGGCCGGGTCCGGGCCGCCCTCGTGGGCGTCGAACTGCTCGGGGGAGAACTTCACCGGCTTGTGGTGGCGGGGGACGTCGCTCATGCGTCCAGGGTACGGCCGCGGTTCCCGCCGGGCCACGGAGCGCTCACCAGTCGCTGGCCGAGGCGTGCACCGCCGCGTCCCGCCACTGCTGGTCCGCCCGCTCGAAGCCGTCCCGGGCCAGCGCCTTCCACAGCCGCAGACCCAGCGCCGGGTCCTCCTGCTCGAGCTCCGCGAGCGTCTGCGGGGACAGGACCCGGGCGGTGACGTCGGTGACCGCGCTGAGGGTCGCGTGCTGCTTGTCGCCGGTGCCCAGGGCGAGCTCGCCGAAGCTCATGCCGGGGCCCAGCACCTGCAGCTCCACGCGCTCCCCGGACGGCGTGCGCAGGGACATCGACACGTCGCCGCTCACGATGAGGTGGATGCCGGCGAAGTTCTGGCCGGTGCGCAGGATGTTCTCCCCCGCCGCCCACGTGCGCTCCACGGTGAGGACGCGCAGCGCGCGGGCGTCCGCGGGCTCCAGCCGGGAGAACAGCTCCGACTCGACGGGCTTGACCCGGGACGGGGTGCACTCCGGCCCGCCGTGCTCCTCGAGCAGCGCGTCCTCGACCCACTTGATGGCCGCCGCACGGCTCGGGAAGACCTCCAGCGGCGGATCGCCCCGGAAGGAGCGGCCGAAGTCGGGATTTCCGGCGACCACCACCACGGTGCGCCCGGCCGCGTGCAGCTCCTGCCGGGTCCGGGCCAGCATCGGCATCGCGTAGTCGGCGATGACGTCCACCCGGCGCAGGTCCACCACCACGTAGGAGGCGTCGTAGGCGACGTCGCGGACGGTGCGGATCGCCGTCTCCGTGCCCGTGAACAGCAGGTCGCCCTGCAGCTCGACGACGACGGCGTCCGTCCCGTGCTCGGCCAGCACGGCCTCGGCGTCGGCGTTGCGCCGCACCAGGGACGGGGACTGGTCGATCGGGTAGCTGGCCCGCACCGTGGACCGGGCCACCCGGGCGGTGTGCGTGAAGTGCAGGTCGAGGTCCTGGGAGAGCCGCTCGCACGCGAGCACCCCGCGCACGCTGTTGCCGTGCCGGTCCAGGGCGGGGGAGAAGGTCGCCACCGCCAGCTCGCCCGGCAGGACGGCGATGATGCCCCCGCCCACCCCGGACTTGGCGGGCAGTCCCACCCGCACCATCCACTCGCCGGCGTCGTCGTACATCCCGCAGGAGCTCATGACGGACAGGACCCGGGACACGGTCTCGGCGTCGAAGACCTCCTCACCGGTGAGCGGGTTGGTGCCCGCGTTGGCCAGGGTGGCGCCCATCAGGGCGAGGTCGCGGCAGGTGACCAGCACGGAGCACTGGGCGAAGTAGTCCTCGAGCGCCTGCGCGGGGTCGCCCTCGATGATCCCGGCGGAGGCCAGCAGGTAGCCCAGGGCCCGGTTGCGGTCCCCGGCGTCGTGCTCCTGGGCGAGGACCTCGGTGCTGATGGCCAGGTCCCGACCCGCGCAGCGGGAGTAGGCCTCGCGGATCCGGTCCCGGCGCAGGTCGCGGTCGCTGTCCGGGACCAGCCACGTCGAGGCGATCGCCCCGGCGTTGATCATGGGGTTGGCCGGGCGTCCGGTGCCGGGCTGGAGCGAGATCTCGTTGTAGGCGTCCCCGCTGGGCTCCACGTCCATCTTCGCGTGCACGGCCTCCGCCCCGAGGTCGTGCAGGGCCAGGGCGTAGGTGAAGGCCTTGGAGATCGACTGGAGGCTGAACTCGTCCCGTGTGCTGCCGGCCTCGTACACGTGGCCGTCCGCGGTGGCGATGACGATGCCGAAGCGCTCCGGGTCCGCCTCCGCGAGGGCCGGGATGGAGGAGCTGGGGGCGCCGCCGCGCTCGTCGCGCAGCTGCTCCACCACCTGCTCGAGGTACGCGGTGACGGCCGAGGGGCCGAAGAGCCCCGTCTCGGCGCGCTCTTCTTCCTCGGTGCTCGGCTGTGGCACGGGCGGTCTCCTCCGGTCGGGTCGGTGTGCACGGTGCTCACGGCCACTCTAGGCGGGCGCGCCGGAGCGCTCGCCGGCTCCCCCTCTCCCCGGGCGGGGCGGGGGCCCGGGCGCACGGGGACCGTGCGGTAGAGTGGTGCCCGCTCCGGACCGGCCGCGCCCCGTGCCCGCCGACCGGGCGCGGGCCTCTAGCTCAGTTGGTAGAGCAGTGGACTTTTAATCCATGGGTCGTGGGTTCGAGCCCCACGGGGCCCACACGTTCGAAGGGCCTCCTTCCCCGCCCGGGAAGGAGGCCCTTCCGCGCTCCCGGGCCCGGCCAGGACGGTGCGCGGTGCGGTGACGGCCGCGCCCGGGGAGCGCGGTGCGGCCGCGGATCCGTGGTGCTGGGCCTACTCGAGCAGGCCCAGCGCCTCGTCGATGCGATCGCGCAGGACCCTGGCCTGGGCCACGGTCCAGGCCTCGTGGCCGATGTGCAGGACCACGCCGTCCGGGTGGGCGTAGGACCCGTCCGGGGTGGTGACGACCTCCCACGTCTCGAGCAGGGCCACCGGCGACGGACCGGCGAGGGACCGGGCGGGCAGCTCCCGCGAGTTGGTGACCGTCTCGGGATCGGTCACCTCCTGAGCCGTGGCCCAGGGGGGACGGGGGACGAGAGTGGTGTTCTCGTGCATGGGAGTGCCTTCCGGGGGAGTGGGGTGTACCCATGTTCCTGCATGCGGGCACGGAACCCGGCGAGCGGGCCGCGTGTGTCGCGCCGCGGGGCGAGGAGTGGACGTACGTCGACCCGGCCCGGACCTTCGTCGCGCGAGCGGGACGCCCGCTACGGCCCGTCGAGCTGCTCGGAGGGGGTGGGCACCGACTCGGGGCCCGGCTGGTCCGGGGCCGGTGCCTCCGATCCGACCTGCGCCTCGCCCGGGGCGCCCTCCGGCGTGGGGGTGGTGGTCTCGGGCGGCGGCGGGCTGAAGGTGCTCGTGGGGGAGGTCTCGGAGGACGTCGCGGGGGCGGTCGTCCCGTCCTCCTGCGCGTCGTCGCAGCCGGTCAGCGCGAGGGCGAGCAGTGCCGCGGCGGGGATGATCCGGCGCATTCGGGTGGTCCTCTCGGTCGGTGACTCCTCCACGGTATCCGGACCGGACCCGATCCGCGGGGACCCGGACGCCCGGGCCGCCGGATCAGCGCAGGCCGATGGAGTCGAGGGCCTCCTGCGCCTCCGTCCGGAGGTTGTCCGGCAGCGGGGCGCTCTGCACGGCCTCCGCCGCCGCCCGCTGGCCCTCCTCGCTGACCACGTAGTGGCCGAACGCCCGGGCCAGCTCGAGCACCTCCGGGTCCGTGTAGCTCGTGCAGTAGACGTGGTAGGACACCAGCACCACCGGGTACGCGCCGGCAGCGTCCGGCTCGCGGTCCAGCTCGAGGGCGATGTCGTGCGGGCCGGTGCCCTCCACGCGGGAGGCCTCGCCGACCGCGGTGCCGGCCGCCTCCCCGGACACGGCCACGTACTCGGAGCCCACCTTCACCCGGGCCTTGCCGAGGGACTCGTCCACGAGCGAGTCGTCCGCGTAGGTCACGGCGCCCTCGGTCCCGGCGGTGAGGCTCACCACCCCGGCGTTGCCCTGGGACCGCTCGGTGGGCAGGCTGCCCGGCCAGCTCCCGTCCTCCTCGTCCGGCCACGCCTCCGGGGCCACCGAGTGCAGGTAGTCGGTGAAGTTCTCCGTGGTGCCGGAGTCGTCGGCGCGCGCGATCGGCGTGATCGGCAGGTCCGGTAGGTCGACGCCCTCGTTCTGGGCGGCGATGGCCGGGTCGTCCCAGCGGGTGATCTCGCCGCGGAAGATGCCGGCGATGGTCGTGGCGTCCAGGTTCAGCTCCTGGATGCCGGGCAGATTGAAGGCGACGCTGATGGGGGAGATGTACACCGGGATGTTGATCGCCCCGTCCGGGCCGCAGAACTGCCGGACCTCGGCCTGCTCCTCCTCGTCCAGATAGGCGTCCGAGCCGGCGAAGTCCGTGCCGCCGCCCACCAGCGCGCTGCGCCCGGCGCCGGAACCGGCCGAGAGGTACTGCACCTGCGCGTCCGGGTGCCTCGACTCGAACCCGCTGCGCCACGTGAGCATGGCCGCGTTCTGCGCCGAGGAGCCGACTCCGGTGAGGATCCCGGACAGGTCGGATCCGCCCTGCTCCGCGGCCCGGCGCTGCTCCTCCCCGAGGGGGTAGTCGGAGCCGCACCCGGCCAGCGCCGTCAGCGCCAGGGCCGTCACCGCACCGGTCCGGAGCAGTCGGACGGTCCTGGTCCGTCGGCGCGGGCGCGAAGCGTTGAGCATGGAGAGATCTCCTCGGAAGCGGTGGAGCGGTGCGGCAGCCGCGGGTGCGCGGGCCCGGCCGTCCAGCTTACTCGGAGACGGACGGCGTCGCCGGGCGAGTGCGGGCCGGGGTGCCCGTCCCGTCTCCTAGGGTGGGTCCCATGGAGAAGCTGTCCGGGTCCTGGCGCCGGGTGTTCAACAAGTTCTGGTTCGTCCCCGCCGTGTGCGTGGTGGCCGCCGTCGTGCTGGCGCAGTCCGTGGTGGCCGTGGACCGGTGGCTGCCCGAGACCCTGGACTCGCCCTGGATCTCGTGGCTCTACGCGGTGGGCATCGACGGGTCCCGGGGGATGCTCTCGGCCATCGGCGGGTCGATGCTCGCGGTGGCCGCGACCGCGTTCTCGATCACCATCTCGGTGGTCGCCACG
>NZ_LDNX01000173.1:0-2740 GCF_001027955.1 Kocuria sp. SM24M-10
CGGTGGCCGCGCTCTCGTCCGGAACGACGAGCAGGGCCACCGCGCTACACCACTATCGGGGGCTCAACTGGAGCTCGCTATCCCATCCTGCCCGTAGGCGTGGTGCTTGCCGGGTTCTACTGGTGGCTGGGCAGCCGGTGGTCCGTGGGGAAGACCTTCGGTGGTACCGACGAGAACGGTGAGTGGGTGGACACGGCCGGGCGCCGCCTCACCGAGCCACCGCTGAGCGTGTCGGTGTATGGGGAACCAGCGTTGTGGGTGCTGGCGGTCATGGCGATCCTGACGGCGGGCACCGTTCTGATGGTGCGGCGGGCGCGGGACCGCGGTCGTCCCACCCGCGGGTGGACCCTGGGTGGGTCCATGGCCCTGGTGGTCGTCACCGTGGGTGTCGTCGCCGTGTTCAACGTGCATCAAAGTGCGCAAGTTTTGGATGCTCTTCAGCAGGGCCGGACCGATCCGCCGATCATTGGCCAGGCGCGGGTCGAGACTAGCCGTGCCGCAGATTCATGGGTGGAGACACCCATACCGTGAATGATTCGGCTGTCGCGCTTCGCTAGGGGTTCGTTAGTTGGTGTGGTCGTCGTGGCGCACCGCGCGCAGGTAGGCCCAGGGATGCCGGGCGCGGAGAACGTGGATGAGCGCCAGGATTCCGGCGAAGACGGCGAAGGCGGTCCAGGCCGGCTGGGGAACCAGCAGCGAGGCGACTAGTACCCCGGTCGTGGCGGCCACGGCGTAGGCCGCGGCCTCGATCCGTTGGCAGGCTGTGACACCGGCGGCGGCGCGGACTGGCGGTTCCGGGGGCAGAGCACCGGTCCGGGCGGCGGCGACCAGGGCGTTGCGCACCCGCTCCGCGGATACCGGCGGCAGGTCAGTGGGCCGCGGGGTGCGGGCGGGTCGAGCCAGGAGATGGAACAGGGCCAGGAGACCGAGCAGCAACGCCGGCCACCACGGGGTGCGCAGGGCACCGGAGGAGGTGTCCAGCAGCCACCACAGCGCCACCGGCATCGCGAGGACGAGGACCGCGGCGGCAGGCACGGTGCCGACCACCACCTGGCCGACGGCGGGGACCGGGGCGGTGCCAACCGGTGAGGACTCGTCGTGTGCGGGCCGGGGGCGCTCGTCCATGCCGTTCACGCTACCGGTGCCCCTCGGCGGTGGTCGTGGACTGGCCGGTGGCCCGCGTGCTCCGCAGGTGGTGCAGGCCCGCCCCCAGCAGCACGAGCATTCCGGCGGGCACGGCGTGCAGCACCGCGAGGTCCAGGGCCGCGCCGGCCCACCGGGCTGCTTCTCCCACGGTCAGGGTCGTGCCCTGGGTGACACCGCGCACTGCGGTGAACAGATGCGCGGCGAGCACCAGCGCCGCACCGACGACGGCCCAGAGTGCGACGGCCTGTCCGGTGGGCAACAGGCGGTACCCGTCGGCCACCGCCCACAGCCCGGCCAGGACGAAGACGATCAAGGTGGCGGCCTTCCCGGGGTCGAGGTCAGGGTTCCGGAGGAACCAGTCGCTGCGCAGCAGCACCTCGAAACTCAGCTGCAGGGCCGCCATGATCGGGCCCCAGCGCACCAAGAAATGCCAGATCCACCGGGCAGCACCCCTCCAGGGCCGGGCAAGCGTCTGAGCTGGGGCATCCACGGGACGGACTCCTTCGTGAGGACGACGAGGTCATCGCTCGATGCGCGGGCCTCGAGGGCAGGCGCCTTCTGGTGGGTCTACGGTCGCCAGTTGCCGGGGCGGTCGCCGTGCTTGCGCGCGTAGTCCCTGATGCCGGCGGTCACGCCTTTGCGCACCACCCAGTAGAAGATCAGCAACGAGATCATGAACATGACCAGTGGGAAGAGCAGGGCCACCAGGGGCAGGCCCCAGTCACCAGGGGCGGGATTGATCCCGGACGCGGCCAGGACGCCGGGCGGTGCGGCGAGATCGGTGAGCATCGTGGTGAGCCTCCTCGGGTGGGGCTTCCCACGCTACTGAGACGCGATCGAACCTCCCGGACGGCGCCGACGCCCTGCGTGTCGTGTATCCGCAGTGGCACGACGGCAGGATCAGCGAGGAAGAGGAAGAAACCCAGCCCTCGAGCATCCTCTCAAGGTACCAAGTGTGAACAGCGCAGCGCCCCTTCAACGTTCGTGCCCGAGCGCAAGGTAGCGTCCGGTGGTCGCTTGTGGTGCTTGCCGAGTTCGGCTGACCCGTGCAGAGCGAGGGCGCGTGGCGCGAGATCCTGAGGTCAGTCGGTGTCTTTACGGTGGTGGTATGGGATCCATCGTGTCTGCTCCTGCCGATCTGGTGATCGCCACCAGTGACGGGATCGATGTGCGTTTCGCCGGCGTCGACCTTGCCGCCGAGCTGTCTGCCCACGCGCAGGAGCCACCGGGTGTCCATGGTGTGCGGGTCAGTCTCGCCGCGGTGCGCGGGGCCGAGACCATGCGCCGGGACGAGCAGTTCCAGGCCGCCCGTCTGGCCTGGGCCCAGCGGCGGCAGGCGCAGATGCCCGCGGAGGAACCGGTGCCGCTCATGCCGGGGTTCTCCGTCCTAGACCGGGTTGGGGTGGTGCTCACCGATGAGGTCGGCACCGAGTACCGACTGGTCGCCGGGCAGGCGGCCGGGGACGGCACCGAGTGGGAGGCGGCCTGGGAATTCGTGCCCCAGCCCCCAAAAGCAGCCGGGATCCCGGAAAGTGTCAAGGCGGGTGAGACAGATTCCGTCAGGCGGTCTGTATGAGGGCCTCCTGTGAGGGCT
>NZ_LDNX01000174.1:0-7860 GCF_001027955.1 Kocuria sp. SM24M-10
GGGGGTGGGGCCGTGGTCGGCGGGGGGCCGACGGGTCGGGGGTGGGGCCGTGGTCGGCGGGGGGCCGACGGCGCAGGGGCGGGGACCGACTGCGGGGATCCGGTGGGTCGTGCGCGGTTCTCCGGCCGGCTCCGGGGGTGCGGGACCGGCCCGGCGATCGGCGCGCCGGACGGGGAGGTCCGGTCCGCCGGTGGTCCCGAATCCCCCTCGGGCCCCTTCGTACCCTAGGAGCCGCAGCACGCCCTGTCCACCTCAGAGGGGATGGTGTTGTCCCAGGTCACACTGGACTTTTCCGGGTCGGGACGGTCAGCCGCCGGACGGTCCGCCACCGTCCACGGCGTCCCGCATGCGGTGCAGGAAGCTCACCACGACCTCGGCCTGCTCGGGGGTGAGGGTCCGGGCGGCGGCGATCATGCGCTCGTGCACGGCGGTGAGGGTGGCGCGCACCTCGCGGTCGGCCCCCTCGGTGACCGTGACGATCAGGGCCCGCCGGTCGGTGGGGTGCGGTTCGCGGCGGACGTGCCCGCTCTTCGTCAGCCGGTCCAGCAGCGTGGTGGTCGAGGCCGAGGAGATGCCCAGCCGGGCCGCCAGGTCCCGGGGGCTCACCGTCCGGCCGGCGCGGGCGGCCTCCAGGAGGTGGCGGAGGGCGAGCAGATCGGTCTCGCCCATGCCCATCTCGCTGCGGGCCCGCCGGCGCATCCCGTTCTCGGCGGCGCGGTACGCGCGCAGGGCCTCCAGCACCTCCACGGCCGCGCGCGAGGCGTCGTCGTCGCCGTACCAGTATCCCGATGACGTGGTGGGTGTTGGCATATTGTTCACCGCACCTCCTGGAAGAGCGGGGCGCACGGATGGTGGAATGGAGTCGGCCTCCCGGTCGCACGACCGGGACGGTTCCCGGACCCCCGGGCGGTGGTCGCCCGGTGCCCGCTCCCCGATCGTAACAACCATCGTGCTGATAGCTAGACTTTCTAGTATCTTTCGGATTGCATGGACCTTGCGCCGGGGGGGGGCCGGCTCCGCCCGCGCCCCCGTCGGGGTGGCAGCAGCAGGACTCGAGGAAGGTTCGATGATGAGCAAGTCAGTGTCCCCGCAGTCGGCGGCCCGGTCGACGGACCTCGACCCCACCCCCCTCCTCCCGCTGTCCCCGGAGGCCCCGGCCGCCGCCGGCCAACCCCCCTGTTGCCACGAAGAGCTCGTGCAGAGCGTCTTCACGGCCGCCGGCGAGGTGGAGACCGCCGAGTGGGCACTCGACCGGGCGCTGGACGAGGCTGCGGGCTCCGACGACGAGATCGGTGTCGGGTTCGACGTCGCGCCGGTCGACGGCACCCTGGAGACGGCACGGTGGGCCCTGGACCAGGCGACGAGCGTGCTGCACGCCCAGATCCGCGCGGCGTCCCGGGCCGGGGTCCCGGTCGCGGTCCTCGCCGAGGCGTCGGCGCTGGGGGCGCACGAGCTGGCCGCCGTGCTGGACGCCGCGGACCCGGCGGCGCCGACCGTCGCCCAGCCGGCCGCCCTGCCGACCGCCGGCTGACGTCACCGGCCGCCTTCACCGACGGCCGGCGGCGGGTGGCCGTCCTTTTGTTACAGGTGAGTAACCGATACCGCGAGTTCCTGTTTCTTCGGGCGTGTCAGCGCTGATCGGAGGGCAGGACGCCATAGATTTCTTCATGGGCACGACGGATGGTGATCTCCGTCACGTCGGGCCCGGGAGCCCTGCGCTCCCCGACGAGCGAGCCCAGTGCTCGCCCCGGCGCGGCCCCGTCTCCCCGGAGTGCGAACCCAGCACTCCCGGCGGGCCCGTATCGACCCATGGAGGAAACGATGAGAACGAAGCGGATCGCGGGCGCATCAGTGGTGCTGACCGGATCGTTGCTGCTCACCGCGTGCGGTGGGGGAGACGGCGGGTCGGGAGACGCCGCCGCCGAAGAGGGCGGCGGCACCTTCAGCGTGTACATCGGGGAGCCCGAGAACCCGCTGGTCCCGGGCAACACCAACGAGACCGAGGGCGGCCAGATCGTCGACGCGCTCTGGACCGGGCTCGTGGAGTACGACCGGGAGACCAACGAGGCCGCCTACACCGGGGTCGCCGAGTCCATCGAGTCCGAGGACCAGAAGACCTGGACCGTCAACCTCAAGGACGGCTGGACCTTCCACGACGGCACCCCGGTCACCGCGCAGAGCTACGTGGACACCTGGAACTACGTGGCCAACAGCGAGAACGCCCAGGGCAACTCCTACTTCTTCGCCAACGTCGAGGGCTACGAGGACCTGCAGGCGGAGGAGGGCAAGAAGCCCGCCGCCACCGAGATGTCCGGCCTGCGCGTGATCGACGACCAGACCTTCGAGGTCACCCTCACCGACCCCTACGCCCAGTGGCCCACCACGGTCGGCTACACCGCGTTCTTCCCGATGCCCCAGGCCTTCTTCGACAACCCCGAGGGCTTCGGCGAGCAGCCGATCGGCAACGGCCCGTTCAAGGCGGACGAGGCCTTCCAGGACGGCGTGGGCATCACCCTGACCCGCTTCGACGAGTTCGGCGGCGAGGAGCCGGCCAAGGCCGAGGGCGTGGAGTTCCGCGTCTACACCGAGATCAACACCGCCTACAACGACCTGCAGGCCGGCTCCCTCGACGTCATGGACGAGCTGCCGCCGGACGCCATCGCCTCCGCGGAGGACCAGTTCGGTGAGCGGCTCAAGACCCAGCCCCAGGGCGACATCACCTCGCTGGGCTTCCCGACCTACGACGAGCGCTTCGCCGACCCGGAGGTCCGCAAGGCCTTCTCGATGGCGATCGACCGGGAGGCCATCACCGAGTCCATCTTCCAGGGCACCCGCACCCCGGCCGCCTCGTTCGTCTCCCCGGTGGTGGACGGCTACCGCGAGGACGCCTGCGAGGCGTGCGAGCTGAACGTGGAGGAGGCCAACCGGATCCTCGACGAGGCCGGCTTCGACCGCTCCAAGCCCGTGGATCTGTGGTTCAACGCCGGCGCCGGCCACGAGGAGTGGATGCAGGCGATCGGCAACCAGCTCCGCGAGAACCTGGACGTCGAGTACCAGCTGCGCGGCGACCTCCAGTTCGCCGAGTACCTGCCGCTGCAGGACGAGAAGGGCATGACCGGCCCGTTCCGCTCCGGCTGGGTGATGGACTACCCGGTCATGGAGAACTTCCTCGGGCCGCTGTACACCACCGCCGCGCTGCCGCCGGCCGGGTCGAACTCCACCTTCTACAGCAACGAGGAGTTCGACGCCCAGGTGCGCGCCGGCAACAGCGCCGCCTCGATCGACGAGGCGGTCCAGGAGTACCAGAAGGCCGAGGACATGCTGATCGCGGACATGCCCGCGACCCCGCTGTTCTACCGCGTCACCCAGTACGCGCACTCGGAGAACGTCAGCGACGTCTCCGTGAACGCCTTCCAGCGCGTCGAGGTCGAGGACGTGGTCGTCGGCTCCGAGTGATCCGTCCCGGGCTCGGGGCGCCCCCTCCGGGGCGTCCCGAGCCCGTTCCGTTCGCGCGACACCCTCGCGCACCACCCGCGCGACACCATTCGCGCACCCCTCCGCACACAACCAAGGAGACCCATGGGGCGGTACGTCCTCCGTCGTCTGCTGCTGACCATCCCGGTGCTGCTGGGCGCATCCCTGCTCATCTTCGCCATGGTCTACGCGCTGCCGGGCGATCCCATCCGAGCGCTGGGCGGGGACCGCCCGCTCTCGGCAGCGGTGCAGGCGCAGCTGCGCGCCGAGTACAACCTCGACGACCCTCTGCTGATCCAATACGTGAAATACCTGGCCGGCCTGGTGCAGGGGGACTTCGGCACCGACTTCTCGGGCCGGCCCGTCCTGACCACCATCCTCGACCGGCTGCCCGTGACGATCCGGCTGGCCCTCGTGGCCGTCGGCTTCGAGATCCTCATCGGCATCCTCGCCGGCGTCCTGGCGGGCCTGCGCCGCGGCTCGTTCTTCGACAACCTGGTGCTCGTCTCGACCACGGTCGTCGTGTCCATCCCGGTGTTCGTCCTCGGCTTCCTGGCCCAGTACGTCTTCGGCGTGCGGCTCGGCTGGTTCCCGATCGCCGGCCTCACGGACGGCTGGTTCAGCTACATCCTCCCCGGGCTGGTGCTCGCGGCCCTGTCCCTGGCCTACGTGGCGCGGCTGACCCGCACGAGTCTCGCGGAGAACCTGCAGAGCGACTACGTGCGCACCGCCCGGGCCAAGGGCCTGAGCGAGACCACCGTGGTCGGCAAGCACGCGCTGCGCAACAGTCTCATCCCGGTGGTCACCTTCATCGGCGCCGACCTCGGCGCGCTGCTGGGCGGGGCCATCGTCACCGAGTCGGTGTTCAACATCCCCGGTCTGGGCCGGGCGGTCTACGACGCGGTGCTGCGGCAGGAGGGCGCCGTCGTCGTCGGGATCGTGACCCTGTTCGTGTTCTTCTACATCTTCTTCAACCTGGTGGTCGACGTCCTCTACGCCGCCCTCGACCCGAGGATCCGCTATGAATGAGCCCCGCACGGAAACACTCGAGGAGCCCACGCACGAGGAGGGCACGCACCGGGAGTCCTTCTCGGACCGTGTCGACGACCGCGCCGAGGAGCTCGCCTCCGCGGCCGCCGGCGGCGACATCGAGCAGGCCGGCCTGTGGCGGGACGCCTGGCGGCAGCTGCGCCGCAACCCGTTCTTCATCGTGGGGGCGCTGCTGTTCCTCGCCTTCGCGCTGATGGCGGTGGCCCCGCAGCTCTTCACCTCCGTGGACCCGCGGGAGTGCAGCCTCTCCCGCTCCGGGGGCGCGCCGCAGGCGGGCGCGCCGTTCGGCTACGACGTGCAGGGCTGCGACTACTACGCCAACGTGGTCCACGGCGCCCGGGTCTCCCTGTCCATCGGCTTCCTGGCCGTGTTCGGCACCCTGGTGATCGGCGTGGTGGTGGGAGCGCTGGCCGGCTACTACGGCGGCTGGATCGACTCGGTGCTGGCCCGGGTCACGGACATCTTCTACGGACTGCCGCTCATCCTGGGCGCCATCATCCTGCTGTCCGTGCTGCCCGAGCGCGGGATCCTGGAGGTCTCGCTCGCCCTCATCGCGTTCGGCTGGATGACGGCGATGCGCCTCGTCCGCTCCAACGTGATCGGCGTCAAGGAGGCCGACTACGTCCAGGCGGCGCGGGCGCTGGGCGCGGGCACCGGGCGGATCATCACCAAGCACATCCTGCCCAACGCGATGGCGCCCGTGCTCGTGTACTCCACGATCGCCGTGGGAACGATCATCGCCTCCGAGGCGACGCTGACCTTCCTGGGCGTCGGTCTTCAGCTGCCCGAGATCTCCTGGGGCCTGCAGATCAACGCGGCGCAGAACAGGCTCCGGGACGCCCCGCACCTGATCCTGTTCCCGTCGCTCTTCCTGTCCCTGACCGTGCTCGCGTTCATCCTCATGGGGGATGCGCTGCGCGACGCCCTCGACCCGAAACTGCGCCGATGACACCCTCCCACCCCGCATCCGCCCCGTCCCCGGCGGTCTCCGCGTCCGCGGAGCCGCCCGTCCTCGAGGTCGACGACCTCGCGGTGGAGTTCCGCTCCCGCCGCCGCACCGTCAACGCCGTCAACGGCATCAGCTACTCCGTCCGCGCCGGGGAGACCCTCGCCGTCGTGGGCGAGTCCGGCTCGGGCAAGAGCGTCAGCGCCCAGGCCGTGATGGGCATCCTCGACATCCCGCCCGCCCGGATCACCAGCGGGGAGATCCGCTTCCGCGGCGACGACCTCCTGGCGATGAGCCGCAGGGAGCAGCGTGCGGTGCGCGGCCCGGGGATCGCCATGGTCTTCCAGGACGCGCTGTCCGCCCTCAACCCCGTCTTCACGGTGGGGCACCAGATCGGCGAGCTGTTCCGCGCGCACCGCAAGGCGTCCCGCGGCGAGGCGCGCGAGAAGGCCATCGAGCTCATGGAGCGCGTGGGCATCCCCGCGGCCCGCGAGCGCGTGGACGCCTATCCGCACCAGTTCTCCGGGGGCATGCGCCAGCGGGTCATGATCGCCATGGCGATCGCCCTGGACCCGGACATCCTGATCGCGGACGAGCCGACCACGGCGCTCGACGTGACCGTGCAGGCCCAGATCATGGACCTGCTCAGCGAGCTGCAGCGCGAGACCGGGATGGGGATGATCCTGATCACCCACGACCTCGGCGTGGTCAACGAGGTCGCCGACCGGGTGGCCGTGATGTACGCCGGGAGCATCGTGGAGAACGGCACGGTGGACGAGGTCCTGGCCGAGCCGCTGCACCCGTACACCAAGGGGCTGATGGCGTCCATGCCCAGCCTCGAGTCCCACGGCGACCGGCTGCACCCGGTGACCGGGACCCCGCCCGACCTCTCCGCCGTGCCCAGCGGCTGCGCCTTCCACCCGCGGTGCCCCCTGGCCCGGTTCGGGCGGGCGGCGGCGCCGGGCAAGGACTGCGCGGCGGACGTCCCGGTCCTGCGCGAGGTCGTCCCCGGCCGCACGGCCGCGTGCCACTACAGCGAGGAGCTCGAGCATGAGTGAGTCACAGCCCACGACGACGGACGCCCCGCTGCTGGAGCTGCGCGACCTCACCAAGCACTTCCCCCTCACCCAGGGGATCGTGTTCCGCAAGACCGTGGGGCAGGTGCGCGCCGTCGACGGCGTGAGCATGACGCTGCACCCGGGGGAGACCCTCGGGCTGGTCGGCGAGTCCGGCTCCGGGAAGTCGACGGTGGCCAAGCTGGTCATGGGCCTGGAGCGGCCGACGGCCGGGCAGATCCTGTACAAGGGCCGGGACATCACCGCGATGTCCGCCCGCGAGCTGCGGGACTACCGCCGCAACGTCCAGATCATCTTCCAGGACCCGTACTCCTCGCTGAACCCGCGCATGACGGTGGGCGACATCGTGGCCGAGGCCTGGGAGGTGCACCCCAACTCCGTGGCCCGGAAGGACCGGGGCGCCCAGGTCCGGGAGCTGCTGGAGCGGGTGGGCCTGCGGGCCGACTACGCCAACCGGTATCCCCACCAGTTCTCCGGCGGGCAGCGCCAGCGCATCGGGATCGCCCGGGCACTGGCCCTGCGCCCCGAGGTCATCATCTGCGACGAGCCCGTCTCCGCCCTCGACGTGTCCGTGCAGGCCCAGGTGATCAACCTGCTGCAGGACCTGCAGGACGAGTTCGGGCTGTCCTTCCTGTTCATCGCCCACGACCTCTCCGTGGTGCGCCACCTCAGCAGCCGGGTGGCGGTGATGTACCTCGGCAGCGTCGTGGAGACCGGGGACCGGGACGCGATCTACGAGCAGGCCGCGCACCCGTACACGCAGGCGCTGCTGTCGGCCGCACAGCCACCCCGCGACCGAGAGTCCGGGTCCCGGGAGCGGATCATGCTCAGCGGCGACCTGCCCAGCCCGGCGAACCCGCCGTCCGGCTGCCGGTTCCGCACGCGCTGCTGGAAGGCCCAGGACGTCTGTGCCGAGAAGGCGCCGCCGCTCGTCGACCGGGGTCAGGGGCACCCCTCGGCCTGCCACTTCGCCGAGACCCGCGACCTGGTGGTGGGCACGGCGTAGCCGACGCACCACGGGCAGGGCCCCGGCCGCGATGTGCGGCCGGGGCCCTGCCCGTGGTGCGTCCTGCGGGGCCGCCGCGCCGCCGGACTCATCCGGGCCCGGCGGCGGGGAGCGGCGGAGCGGCCGAGTCCGGGAACGCCGCGCGGGCCCACAGCAGCATCACGGCGTAGCTGCGCCAGGGGCTCCACCCGGCGGACCTCTCCGCCGCGGCGGCGGTCCCGGCCACCCCGAGGGCGCGGCGCAGGACGAGGTCCTGCGGGAGGAAGACGTCGGGCTCGCCCAGGACCCGCAGGGCGACCGATCCCGCC
>NZ_LDNX01000175.1:0-2511 GCF_001027955.1 Kocuria sp. SM24M-10
GCCCGGCGGTGGGCCGAGGAGGCGGACCGGCTCCGCCGCGCCGCCCGCGCGGCGGGCACCGGAGACGCCGGGACCGACCGGGCCGAGGTCGCAGAGAGCCGCGACCGGGTCCGGGCGGAGCGCCCCGCGCCGGTGCCCGCCGACCCCGTGCCTCGCGAGCTCGTGCCCGGCGCGGTGCTCGCCCTGGCCTTCCCGGAGCGGATCGCCCACCGGTCGGGCGGCACCTGGCTGCTCGCCTCCGGCACCCGGGCCGGCCTCCCGGAGGGCAGCCCGCTGGCCGCCCACGAGTGGCTGGCCGTCGCCGAGGCCACCCGCGCCGCCGGGCGGGCCGCCGCCGGCACGGGCGCGGTCGTCCGGACCGCCGCCGCCCTCGACCGGGAGACCGCCGAGCGGTGCGCCGAGCACCTGCTCACCGACGCGGTGGACACCCGGTACGACGGCGGGCGGGTGAGCGCGCGGCGGATCCGCGCCCTCGGGGCGATCCAGCTCTCCGCCACCCCCGTGCGACCGGCCCCCGCGGCGGCCCGCGAGGCCGTGCGGGCGGCCCTGGCCGAGCACGGCCCGGGCCTGCTCGCCTGGTCCGGGACGGCGGACGGGCTCCGGCGCCGGCTGGCGCTGCTGCACCACCGGCTCGGCGCCCCCTGGCCGGACGTCTCCGACGACGCCCTCCAGGCCCGGCTCGACGAGTGGCTCGCCCCCGAGCTGGACACCCTCGCCGCCGGCGGGCCCGTGGACCTCGCCGGGGCCCTGCGCCGGCTCCTCCCGTGGCCGGAGGCCGGCCGCCTCGACGAGCTCGCCCCCGAGCGCCTCACCGTGGCCAGCGGGTCACGGGTCCGGATCGACTACCCGGCGGCCGACGACCCCACGGGCCGGCCCGTGCTGGCCGTGAAGCTGCAGGAGTGCTTCGGCTGGGCGGAGACGCCCGCGGTCGCCGGCGGGCGGGCACCGGTGCTGTTCCACCTGCTCTCCCCGGCCGGGCGGCCCCTGGCGGTCACCGACGACCTCGCCTCGTTCTGGTCCGGGCCCTACCGGCAGGTGCGGGCCGAGATGCGCGGGCGCTACCCCAAGCACCCGTGGCCCGAGGACCCGTGGTCCGCGGCGGCCACGGCCCGCACGACGCGCCGGGCCTGAGCCGCACGGTCGGCGCCGCACGGTGGGCGCCGCACGGTTGGCGCCGCGCGGTTGGCGCCACCGTGTGATCTGCGTTACGGTGGGGCCACCGCACCTGCCGAGCGCGTCGATCCAGCGCGCACGGACCGGCTCGCCCACTCCGCGACCCCCGGCCCGAGGCACGCACCGGACGGACCCCCGCGACGCCATCGTCCCCGCGGGACCGCCACCGGTCACGGTTCCGCCGGGCAGCCCCCGACCCCCGGCTCGGGCGCCCCGGCTCGCTTGTCGCACCGCAGCACGCTGCGCCACACGGAATGGGTACGCACTCATGACTGCCACCTCGATCGAGTCCACCACGACGACCTCGACCACCACCACCTCGCCGCTGGCTCCCCAGGTCGCCGCGCCGGCGGTCGGCCCGGAGCTCGCCCGCTCCTGGCTGCTCGTCAACGGCGCCCAGGCCGAGCGCTTCGCGGTCGCGGCGGGGAGCGCGGCCGACGTCGTCGTCCTGGACATCGAGGACTCCGTGGCGCCCAAGGACAAGGAGCGCGCCCGCCGCAACGTGATCAGCTGGCTGGACGCCCGCGACGAGCACGGGGCGCAGCAGCACGCCTGGGTGCGCGTCAACGGCTTCGGCACGCAGTGGTGGGAGGACGACCTCCGCGCCCTCGCCGGGGTCCGCGGCCTCGACGGGGTGATGCTGGCCATGGTCGAGTCGCCCGAGCACGTGACCCGCACCGCGGAGCTGCTCAAGGACACCAAGATCGTCGCGCTCGTCGAGACCGCCCGCGGGGTGCAGCACCTGCAGGCCATCGCCGGGGCCCGGTCCACCTACCGGCTCGGCTTCGGCCTCGGCGACTTCCGCCGCGACACGGGCTTCGGCGAGAACCCCCTGACGCTGGCGTACACGCGCTCGCAGTTCACGATCGCCTCCCGGGCCGCCAACCTGCCCGGGCCCATCGACGGCCCCGCCGTCGGGGCGCTCGGCCCGAAGCTGGCCGAGGCGACGTCCGTGACCCTGGAGTTCGGCATGACCGGCAAGCTGTGCCTGATGCCCGAGCAGGCGGCCACGGTCAACGAGGGCCTGAGCCCCTCCCTGTCCGAGCTGTCCTGGGCCACCGAGTTCCTGCAGGAGTTCGACGCCGACGGCGGGGAGATCCGCAACGGCTCCGACCTGCCCCGGCTCGCCCGCGCCCGGAAGATCCTCGGTCTCGCCGGGGCCTTCGGCCTGAGCGTGCCCGAGGGCTACGACGTCCACTTCGAGGCGCCGACCGACACGTACCACTGCTGACCCGGTGGTGAGGGGCCGGCCACCGGCCCGACCGCGCGCGGCGGCGCACCCCCTGCCGCGCGTCCGAGGGACCGGCGGGTGCCGTGCAGACACGGCGCCCGCCGGTC
>NZ_LDNX01000176.1:0-65195 GCF_001027955.1 Kocuria sp. SM24M-10
GGCGAGCCAGCGGCGGGCCGCCTCCACGTCGTCGAACGTGCGCCCGCGGCGGGCGCCGAGGTCCTTCAGCACCGTGCGCAGGCAGCGCAGCCGGCCGCCCCGGTGGAAGAGGTCGGGGGCCACGGCGAGGAAGCCCTCCTCCGCCAGCCAGTCCGCCTGGTGGAGCAGGTCCCGGCTCATCCCGGTGAAGTCGTGCACCACGACCACACCGGGCCAGGGCGGCTCAGCGGCGGGCACCGCCACGTGGGCGGGCATCGGTCCGTGGTCGGTGGCGAGCAGCGCGGTGGTCATGGCCGGATCCCCTCGACGGGCGGTGGAGACCGAGTCTGCCACCCCGCCGGGGACCCTGCCACGGACGGGGACCGGGTTACGCCCGGACGGACAGGGGGCGGGCGTCCCCGCGCGCCACGAGCCGGCGGCGGTGGACGATGCCGCCGCCGAGGGCGGCCACGAACACCACCGACATGACCACGAGCAGCGGCCACGGGCCGAACTGGTAGATCAGCGGCACCGAGGCGGCCGTGACCAGGCCGCCGCCGAAGAACGGCTCGAAGAACAGCTGCTTGTAGCCGAAGGCCTCCATGGCCGGGCTCTCGTCGTGCGGGTCGGCGATGCGCATGAGGATCAGGCCGGTGGCCGTCACCCCCATGGACTGCCCGAAGTCCCCGATGCCGCGCTCGAGCCAGTAGTCGGGAATGACCTTGGGCACGAAGTAGAGCAGGAAGCCGGTGCAGAACACCACGCCGGCGAGGGAGAGGACCAGGAAGGCCTCCCAGTTCGCGGCGATCGCGGTGAGGGACAGGGTGGCGATCGCGGCGAGGATCAGGAAGTCGAGGGCGAGCCCCTGGATGCGCAGCATCATCTGGTGGTCCAGCAGGTGGCCGATGCCGCGCCGGTCCATGACCAGCTGCACCACCACCCCGCCCAGCATGGCCAGGGGGAAGAGCGGCACGAAGGCGAGCAGCTCCACGGTGTCCGCCCACAGGGCCTGCTCGATCCACTGCAGGGCGGTGAGCATGAGGTAGCCGATGAGGATCGCGACGCCCACGACGGCCACGTGCAGCGTCAGCGGCTCGATGGACGCCGGACGGGAGGTCATCATGGCCGCGGGGATGTTCTCGTCGCGGCGGTAGAGACCCTTCTGCTCCTCCACGGACTGCTCGACATCGCCCTGGAGCACCCGGGTGCGCCCGGTCCGCACGCCCCAGTTGATCACCGCGATGCCGATCACGATCCCGCCCACGAGGCCGATCGTGGCCATGCCGAGGGCCAGGTCCGCGCCGTCGGCGAAGCCCACCTCCTCCATGACGCCGCGCATGCCGGCGGCCGTGCCGTGGCCGCCCTCGAAACCGATCTCGATGAGCGCCCCGGCCATGGGGGAGATGCCGAACAGCGGGGTGAGCACCAGCACCACCAGCAGCAGCCCCACCACGTACTGCCCGGAGCCGAAGGCCAGGCCCACGGACAGCTGCGGGCCCGCGAGCTTGGCCACGCGCCGGGGTCCGGGGATCGTGGCGCCGAGGAAGAGGGTCGCGAAGACCACGCTGATCAGCAGACCGGGCAGCGCGGACCAGACCTCGAGGATCTGCGGGGTGAACAGCCCGCCGTCCGCGAGCCAGCCGACGCCCGCCGCCTCCCCGACCCGGCCGAGCACCTGGGGGCCCGCCAGGAGGGCGAGGAAGCCCACGATGATGGAGCTGGGCAGGAAGACCTTCTGGATCCACCGGACCTTGACCCGCAGCCACTTCCCCACCAGGAACAGCGCTGCGAGCAGGACGAGGGCGAAACCGACGTGGTCGGGACTCATGGGAGGGCTCCTGGGTCGAGGGCACGAAGGGTCGGGCCAGTCTACGGGCGGCCCCGCCGCGGCACGCCCGGCCGGCCCCGGTAGCCTGGCAGGAGCCCATGCCGTCCCCTCGCCCAGGAGCCCCCGTGCCCGCTTCCCCCGTCCCGGACCAGCCCTCGACGCCCTCCGGCGTCCCGTCCACCGCGCAGGCCGGTGCCGACCGTTCCCCCGGTGCCGCCCCCGGCGGGGCGCCGGACACCGGAGGGTCCGTCCGCCGCAGCCTCCCGGGCAACGTGGTGCGCGGCGCACTGATCGGGGTGGTCGAGACCGTCCCCGGCGTCAGCGGAGGCACCGTGGCCCTGGTGGTGGGCATCTACGACGAGCTCATCAACTCGGCCGGCCACGTGGTCTCCGCGGGAAAGCGTCTCCTGCTGGGCCCCGAGCGCGCCGCCGGAGCGAGGCACCACCTGGCCCGGGTCGAGTGGCGGATCGTGCTGCCCGTGGCGATCGGCATGGTCGCGGCCCTGCTGACCGTGGCCGGGCCGATGAGCCACCTCGTGGAGGAGTACCCGGTCACCATGCGCGCGCTGTTCTTCGGCATGGTCCTGGCCTCCGTCGGCGTGCCCCTGCGCCTGGCCGGCGGGGCCCTGCGCGCCCGGGACGCGGCGGTCGTGGCCGCCGCGACCGTCCTGGCGTTCGTGCTGGTCTCCGTGCCGCCCACCACGGTGACCCCCACGCCCGTGCTCGTGGTCCTGGCGGCCATGGTCGCCGTGTCCGCGCTGCTGCTGCCCGGCCTCTCCGGGTCCTTCCTGCTGCTGACCATCGGGCTGTACCAGCCGACCCTGCGTGCCGTGGACGAGCTCGACCTCGGCTACCTGTCCCTGTTCCTGCTGGGCGCAGCCCTCGGCATGGTGGTGATCGTGAAGGGCCTGCAGTGGCTGCTGGACCACCACCACCGGGTGACCATGCTGGCGCTGACCGGCCTGATGCTCGGTGCTCTGCGCACCCTGTGGCCGTGGCAGCTCGAGGACCGCACCCTGCTCGCTCCCGAGGGGGACTGGTGGCTGCAGCTGCTCGCCGCCGCGGCCGGGTGCGTCGTCGTCCTCGTCCTCCTGGCCGTGGACGCCCGCACCCGGGCGCGCACCGGGCACGGCGCCCAGGAGGAGCTCGCCGGGGTGGAGTCCGGGCGGGACGACCCGCGCGGCTGAGCCCGGACGGCGGAGGGCCCCGGTGTCGCGCACGACACCGGGGCCCTCCTGGTGGTTCGACGGCTGAACCGTACTACTCAGACGCCGTCCTTGAAGTTCTTGCCCGCGTCCTTGACGTTCTCGCCGGCCTGCTTGGCGCTGCCGGACAGCTTGTCCGCCTGGCCCTCGGCCTGAAGGTCGCGGTTGTCGGTGGCGTCGCCGACCTTTTCCTTGGCAGCACCGCCCGCCTTTTCCGCGGCGTTGCTGATCTTGTCTCCGAGTCCCATGGAATCTCCTTCCGTCGGTGAACAGATGCCCCCAGCGTAGACCCCTCAGCATGCTGAAGGAACAGCATCCGGGGCGGCGAGCCGGATGTTCCCGCACGGCGAACGGCCCGGCTCAGCGCTCGGGCACGTCGAGGCCGGCCTCGGCCAGGCGCTGCCGCAGCCAGCCGGGGATCTTCCGGTCCATCCGCCGGTAGCGGGCCAGGTGCCGCCGCCAGTCCTCGGCCGCGACCGGGTGCGGGGCGTGCGCCGGGAGACGGGGCTCGTCGGCGTAGTTCAGGACCAGCTCCACCCCGGGCCGGGCCCAACGCCGCTCGGAGACCGTGACGAGCAGGGTGGCCGAGAGCCAGGTCCCGTCCACGAGGTCGGCGTAGTCGTCCTGGAGGGCGCGGACCAGCCGCCGTGGGGCGCCGCGCCCGGCGACGTCCACGGGGTGGTGGGACGTGGTGCCGCCGCGGACCTCCCGCACCTGCAGGCGCAGGTCCCGGCCCACGCTGAGGACGTCCAGCACCAGGGCGTCCCACCCCGGGTCCGCTCCGTGGGCGCGCGTGAGCCAGCGGGCCAGCCGGTCGATGGTCTTCCGCTGCCGGGGGCTCTGGAGTCTGTCGGTCCGCACGGCCACACGCTAGCAACCGTTCAGTCGGCGCGGATGACGACCTTCACCGCCCGGTGCTGCGCGGCGTTGCCGAACAGGTCGTAGGCCTCCTCCATCTGGGACATCGTGAAGCGGTGCGTGGCCATCGCCTTCGCGTCGAGCCGGCCGGAGCGGACCATGTTGAGCAGGCTGCCCACGGTCCGGCAGTCGACGAGGCCCGTGGTGATCCGGACGTTGGAGATCCACAGCCGGTCCAGCGGCAGCTCGACCGGCTTGCCGTGCACCCCGGCGTTGGCCACGGTCCCGTAGGGCCGCACGACGTCCAGGCACGTCCGGAACGTCTGCGGGATCCCGACGGCCTCGATGGCCACGTCCACGCCGAGCCCGTCCGGGGACAGCGCCCTGATCCGTTCGACGGCGTCCGGGTCCCCCGCATCGACCTTGTCGGTGGCGCCGAGCTCGAGCGCCTTGTCCATCCGGTTCTCGTCCAGGTCCACGGTGATCACCCGTCCCGCGCCGCAGAGGTTGGCGGTCATCACCGCGCCCAGGCCCACCGGGCCCGCCCCGACGATCGCCACCGTGTCCCCGGGCTTCGTGCTGCCGTTGAGGATGCCGATCTCGAAGCCCGTGGGCAGGGCGTCGGTGAGGAACAGGACGTCCTCGTCGTCGAGGCCCTCGGGGACCTGGTGCACGGAGGTCTCGGCGAACGGGACGCGCACGTACTCGGCCTGCGTGCCGTCGACGAGGTGGCCGAAGACCCAGCCCACGCCCCCGAGCGTCTGGCAGTGGGAGGGCTGGTTGTTCCTGCAGTAGGAGCACTTCCCGCAGTTGGTGACGGCGGGGATGATGATCCGGTCGCCGACCGCCAGGCCGGTCACGGCGGCGCCGACCTCGGTGATCGTGCCGATCGCCTCGTGACCCAGGATCCGGCCGTCGGTCACCGCCGGGACGTCGCCCTTGAGGATGTGCAGGTCGGTGCCGCAGATGGTCGTCGTGTCGACCTTCGCGATCACGTCGGTCGGGTCCTGGATCGTGGGGGCGGGGACGTCCTCCCACGCCTTGTGCCCCGGTCCGTGGTGGACGAGCGCCTTCATGGGGTCCTCCTCGATCGGCGGACCGGCGGGCTGCCCGTCCGCCCTCCTCATCGTAGGCAGGAGCTCCCCGGGGGCCGAGGGGTCACTGGTATGAGACGAACCAGGGCCGCGGCTCGATCGCGAACGTCTGCTCCGGGGTGAAGGTGGGGGTGTCCTCGTCGTAGAAGTTCTTCCAGGCCATCCGGATCCCCGGGGGCAGCCCCTGCTGCAGCCGCGCCCACGTCCCCATCTTCAGGTCCGGGGTGCCGTGGCCGTCGGCGTGCAGCACGAGCGCGAGCTCCGGGCGCGAGGCGTCCACCAGGTGCCGGTCCGTGATCATCGAGTCCGCGAACTGGTGCAGCAGCACGACCTTCTGCGGCAGGTCGTGGCGGGCGGTGAGGTCCGCCAGCCACGCCGTCGTCGCGTTGATCTCGGTCGCGTCCACCGAGCCGATCTGGACCATGTGCACCTGCCCCGGGGCGAGCCGCCACTCCGGGTCCAGGGCCAGTCCGACGTTGGGCAGGCGCAGCAGCTCCTCGTACTGCTGCGCCTGGCTCAGGAAGTCCTGGTGCCCGGGCTGGAGGTCGAGCACCACGTAGACGTCGTGCTCCGCCGCGGCGTCCACGTACGGGCGCAGGTCCTCCACCGTCGACTCCCGGGAGTGGTCCCCGTCCTCGCCGGGCTCTGCCGACGCCGTGGTCGCGATGATCTCGAACGCCGGGACCACCGGCTCCTCGCTGAAGGGCTCGTACTGCGCGGCCAGCTCCTTCGCGCGGGTGACGGACTCCCGGGGGCCCTGCTCGCCGAGCGCCCCCAGGCCGGGGGTGCCGGGGTGGCCGTAGAGCGCCACCATCCGGCGCCCGGGGAACACCTCGGTGCCCCCGCCGATCAGCTCGGCGGGCTCCTCGGGGGTGGGGGTGGGAGTGGGGGAGGGGGTCGGGGAAGGGACGGACGACGACGAGCTCCCGCCCGCGGCGGGCGTGGCCGCAGCCCCCGGGCCGGTGTCCTGGGCGCAGCCCGCCAGGAGCAGCCCGGCGCACAGGACGGGGGCGAGAAGACGGGGCAGCGGCGCGCGGGTCATGGCGGGTCCTTCGGCCGGGAGTGGGGCTGCGGCCAGCCTACGCACCCGCGTCCCGGGCCGGTGTCAGGGCGCCTCCGGCGTGCCGGGGTCGTCCGGCTCGCCCAGTTCCGCGAGCAGCCGCAGGCCGCGCTCGGCCCACGCGATCTCCTGCTCGGCGCGGGCCACCTGCCCCTCGTAGGCGAAGACCTTGAACCGGGTGATCCGCTCCCACTGGTCCTCCGGGTTGGCCGCCAGGCGCCGGGCGAGGGTGGGGTTCGTGCGGTCCTCCAGCGCCCGGATCTGCTCGAGGGCCTGGGCTCGCTGCTGCCGGTAGTGCTCGAGGTGCGCGCGCAGCTGCGCGGCCGCCGCCCCGGGGGAGGCCCATTCGAAGTAGGCGGCCTTCAGCTGGGCGGGATCACGCGCCCTGACGTAGCTGAGCGGGGTGTCCTGCCACTCCCGCAGGGCGCGCTCGCCCTCGGGAGTGATCGAGTACTCGGTCTTGGTGGACCCGCGGGACCCCCACGGGACCGGGCGGCTAGAGAGCAGCCCCTCCCCACGCATCTTCCGCAGCTCGGGGTAGATCTGCGAGTCGGGGGCGTGCCAGACGTGGCCCACCGAGGTGCTGAACTGCTTGACCACGTCGTAGCCCGTCAGCGGGCCCGAGGAGAGCAGCGCCAGCAGGGCCGAACGGAGGCTCACGGGTGGCTCCTTCCGGGGAAGCGGTGCATCGTCCTCCCGAGCCTAGCGGGGCGGGACCGGAGAGACCCTGGGCTCACGGGGCGGGCTCCGGGTGCGCAGTCACCACTGCGCCAGGTCCGCGCAGTCCTTCTCGTGGGGCAGCAGCGGGCGCAGGGCCACGGACCAGCGCCGGCCGTCCTCGGAGAGCCAGGGGGTGGCGGTGCTGGCCGAGCGCGCCGCCGCCAGGACCTCCTGGGCCTGCTCCCCGTCGGCGAGCACGCAGCTCAGTCCCAGTCGCGGCTCGAACGGTGCTCCGGGCAGCGGCGGACCGGGCCACGGCACGGGCTCGGTGTCCAGGCCGGTCTGCGGGTCCGTCCATTCCGTGACGATGCCGGCGACCGCCGCAGGGAGGTACTGCTCCTGCTCTCCGACGGCCTCGGCGGGCAGCACCGACGCCGGGTCGACGAGCGCGCGGAGCAGGTCCTGCAGCTCCGCCCGGGCCGTCTGCTGCTCCGGGGTGAGGCCGCTGCCCGGGCCGCCGGGCGGGGCGCTGCCCGGCTGGTCCCCGCCCGGCGGGCCGGGCGGGCTCTCGGCACCCAGTGCGTAGACCTCCCGCACATGGGTCTCCTCCCGCGTCACCACGGTGAAGCGGGTCGTGGGGAGATCTGCCACCGGCGGGCGGCCCAGGTCCGCGGAGCCGGCGACCCCCGCCCGGAGCGCACGGTCGACCAGGACGGACACGGCCTCCGCGTCGACGTGCTGCACCTGCAGGTTCGGCAGGGCCGGAGGCGGGAAGATCTCGATCTGCGGGCCCTGCGTGATGACCCGCCCGTCGGCGTACACGCTGACGAGCGGCAGCCGGGCGGCCAGCAGCTGCGGGGTGAGGAAGCCGCCGGTGTGCACGACCTGGAGCACGAGCCCTTCGGCCGGCAGCGTGAACCCCGTGCCCGCCCCCTCGGTCGGCCCCGAGGTCGGTGGTCCGGCTCCGCCGGAGGCCCTGGGCGTGCACGCGGCGACCAGGAGCAGGACAGCCAGCGCCAGGGGAAGGATCGTGGTCCGCATCACCGCCATGCCGGGGGAACGCTGCTCGGGCCCCGGGCATTCCGGGCGGTCACGCACTGCAAGGACGGACCCCCGCGGCCGATCAGCTCGGCCGCGGGGGTCCGCCGTGGGGTGCCCGGGGGTCAGGCCTTCTGCACGGTGATCGACCACTCGGCCGCGCCGCGCTTGGAGAACTGCGTGACCGGGTAGCCGTTCTCGGCCGCCCAGCGCGGGATGGCCTCGGTGCCCTGCGTGCAGTCGAAGTTGATGACGAGCTCGTCGCCGGCGGGCATCTCGGCCATCGCGGCCTTCGCCTCGACGACGGGGAACGGGCAGACGAGACCGTCGGTCTCGAGGATGTGCTGTGCCATGAGGAGTGCCTCCTGGGGGTCGGTGTCGGTGGGGTTCAGACGCCGGCCGGGACGCGGCCCGGGGCGGCGGACTTCTTGCGGGGGGCGATGAAGATCTTGGCGGCGGCCCCGGTGCCGAGGATCATGGCGCCCAGGCCGATCCAGCCCTGCCACGAGAACATCGAGGTCTCGACGAGCCCGTTGCCGATGGTGCAGCCGCCGGCCCACGCCGCGCCGATGCCCATCAGGGCGCCGCCGGCGATGGACCGGACGATGGTCTGCGCGTCGGGGACGCGGAGCTTGAACTCCCCGGATCCCGCGGCCGCGACGAACGACCCGACGAGGATGCCGACCACCAGGAGCACGCCCCAGTCGACCATCTCGAAGTCACCGGTGGTGAGGTAGTTGGCGATGTTGGCGGAGGGGCCCGTGATGCCGAGGCCGAACTCCCGGCCGGTGGCCCAGCTGGCGGGCCAGGCTACGAGCGCGATGAGGCCGATCACCACGGCGGTCGCGAACGGGTTCCAGGCCTTCTCGAACAGCAGGTGGTTGAGGCCTGTCCGCTCCGGCGGGAGGGTGGCGACCTTCATCCGGGGCTTGGTGAGGTGGTGGCGTGCCCAGAGCGCCGCGACCGCGACCAGCAGCGCGACGAGGATCCACGGGGAGACGTGCAGGGTCTCGTGGATCGTGCCGTTCTCGGTCGTGATCCCGCGCAGCGCCTGCGTGGTCCCGGCGAGCGGGCCGTACTTGGAGATCGCCGCGAACAGGGCGTAGAAGAGCAGGGCGAACCAGGAGCCGACGAGGCCCTCGGCCGCCCGGTAGTACGTGCCGGTGGCGCAGCCGCCGGCGAGGACGATGCCGAAGCCGAAGACGAAGCCGCCGAGGACCGTGGCCAGCCACGCGAAGCCGGTGGAGGAGAGGGTGATCACGCCGAGGGCGTCGAGCACCCACACGCCGACCGACTGGACCGCGATGGCCACGAACAGGGCGGACAGCCACCACGTGTTCTTCGCGATCCAGACGTCGCGGAACGCGCCGGTGACGCAGAAACGGCCGCGCTGGAGGACGAACCCGAGGGCGGCGCCGATGAGGAGACCTGAGATAAGCACCCGGAGATCATATTATTTCCGCGGCAAGCACTTCCAGGGTGCCGTCACGCGCCGTAGCATAGTGATGCACCCCTCAGCACATTGTGACGTCCCGTGGCCGGCCGGTCGGCCGAGACGGGCGGGGCGTCCGGACGGAGCGCGCATGAGCAGACCTCGGCCCCGGATCCCGGGTCCCGGCCAGGAGTCCGTGTGGGACTATCCGCGTCCGCCCCGGGTCGAGCCCACCCCGGAGCAGGTGGAGGTGTGGCTGGTCGGGACGTGCATCGCCGCCACCACGGCCGCCCTCCGGGTGCTGGAGACCAGCCATCCGCCGACCTACTACCTGCCCCGCGCCGCCTTCGCCGAGGGCAGCCTCCGCCCCTGCGAGGGATCCTCGTGGTGCGAGTGGAAGGGCGCGGCGGCCTGGTTCGACGTGCAGGGCGGGCGGCGGGGCGCCCCGCGCGCGGCGTGGACCTATCCCGCCCCGGCGCCCGGCTTCGCGCCCCTGCGGGGGCACGTGGCGGTGCTGCCCGGGGCGATGGACCGGTGCCTGGTCGACGGGGAACGGGTGGTCCCGCAGGAGGGCGGGTTCTACGGGGGCTGGATCACCTCGCGGGTGGTCGGCCCCTTCAAGGGTGGCCCGGGCAGCCGGGGCTGGTGAGGCCGCACCAGGGGGATTCCTGCCCGCCGGAGCGGCGCTAGAGTTGTGCTGCCGGTCACTCCGGAACCTACTAAAATGAAAGCCGATCATTTAGAGTGGGCGGCACCGTGTTCCCGCCCACAGAGGAGACCCCACCATGAGCGACGTCCTGCAGAACTACGTCGACGGCGCCTTCGTCGACGCCCACGGCACCGGCCGGATCGACGTGGTCGACCCGGCCACCGGGAAGACGGTGGCCGTCTCCCCGGTCTCCGACGCCACGGACGTGGACCAGGCTTTCGCCGCCGCCAAGAAGGCCTTCCGGACCTGGAAGCGCACCACCCCGAGCGAGCGCCAGCTCATGCTGCTCCGGCTCGCGGACGCGCTCGAGGCGCACAGCTCCGAGCTCGTCGACGCCCAGCACCGCAACACCGGCCAGCCCCGCCAGATGATCGCGGACGAGGAGGTCGGCGCCGGCGCCGACAACCTGCGCTTCTTCGCCGGTGCGGCCCGCACCCTCGAGGGCAAGGCCGCGGCGGAGTACATGGGCGAGCACACCTCCTACGTGCGGCGGGAGCCGGTCGGCGTCGTCGCGCAGGTCACCCCCTGGAACTACCCGCTGCTGATGGCCGTCTGGAAGCTCGGCCCCGCGCTGGCCGCGGGCAACACCGTGGTCCTCAAGCCCTCGGACACCACTCCCGAGTCCACCCTCGTGCTGGCCCGGCTCATCGACGGCATCTTCCCCGCAGGCGTGGTGAACGTCCTCCTGGGGGACGGCTCCACGGGGGCGCTCATGACCGCCCACCGCACGCCCTCCATGGTCTCCATCACCGGCTCCGTGCGCGCCGGCCGTGCCGTGGCCCTGGCCGCGGCGCAGAACCTCACCCGCGGCCACCTCGAGCTGGGCGGCAAGGCGCCCGCCGTCGTGTTCGCGGACGCCGACCTGCCCGCCGCCGCCAAGGCCCTCGTCGAGTTCGGCACCTTCAACGCCGGCCAGGACTGCACCGCGGTGACCCGCATCCTGGTCCAGGACAGCGCCCACGACGAGTTCGTGCGGCTGCTGGCCGCGGCCGCCCGGGACATCGTGACCGGGGACCCGGACGAGTCCAAGAACTTCTACGGCCCGCTCAACAACGTCCGGCACTTCGAGGACGTCTGCCGCAAGCTCGCCGACCTGCCCGGGCACGCGACCGTGGTCGCCGGCGGGAAGCCGGTCGAGGGAGCCCCCGGCTACTTCTTCGAGCCCACCGTGGTGACCGGGGTGCACCAGGACGACGCCCTCGTGCAGGAGGAGACGTTCGGCCCGGTGCTCACCGTGCAGCCCTTCAGCACCGAGGAGGAGGCGCTCGAGCTCGCCAACGACGTGGACTACGCGCTGGCCTCGAGCGTGTGGACCACCGACCACGGCACGGCCATGCGGGTGTCCCGCGACCTCGAGTTCGGCTGCGTGTGGGTCAACACCCACGTCATGCTGACCTCCGAGATGCCGCACGGCGGGTTCAAGAACTCCGGCTACGGCAAGGACCTCTCCCTCTACTCGGTGGAGGAGTACACCCAGGTCAAGCACGTCATGCACGCCCTGGACGCCTGATCGGGCCGGGCGGGTCAGCCCCGCCCGGCCGCCAGGCGCAGGCGCAGGCCGTCCAGCATGGCGCGCAGCGCCACGTCGAACGCCTCGTCGGCCGCCGCCGCCGCGTCCGCGGGGCGGGCCCGCACGGCGTCCGTGAACACCGGGGCCAGGTCCGAGCGCTCCCCGGGGTCGAAGATGTCGGCCGGCGCGGTGGCGTCGTAGGCGGCGCCGAAGACCAGGGACTCGACCGAGACGATCACGTCGGCGATGTCGCCGCGCGCCCAGCCGGCGTCCGCGAGCCCCCGGGCCACGGCCTCGTACATCTCCAGGGTGTGCGGGGAGTCCGCCACGGGCAGCACGGCCATGATCGGGATCATCGCCGTGTGCTGGGCGTAGCAGTCCCGGTAGGACCGTGCCCAGCGCTCGAGGGCCCGGTCCCACGGGAGCGAGTCGAAGCCGGAGCGGTCGATGCCCTGGTTGATCCGGTCCTGGACCCGGATCAGCACGTCGCGCTTCGAGGACGTGTGGTTGTACAGCGCCGAGGTGGAGACCTTCAGCTCGCGGGCCAGCTCGGTCATGGTGAGGTGCCGGTAGCCCCGGGTGGCCACGATCTTGATGGCGGCGCTGGTGATCCGCTCCTCGGAGAGCACCGGCTGGCTCGGGCGCCCGCGGCGGCGAGGAGGGGTTCGGGCGGGAGCCATGGGCGGGGTCCTCCTGGAGGTGGTGCTGCGGGGCCCGGCGCCGCCGGCGGCGGCCGCCGGGGGCGGGCGGTCAGGTCGAGTCTAGGTCCGCGGCCGGGCGGCCGCGCCGCGGCCGGCGGATCCTTGACCGTCGCCGGGGGTGCTCCTAGCGTGTGGACGATGACGGACGCCGACCTGCACTTCTACTTCGACCCCACCTGCCCCTTCGCCTGGCTGACCAGCAAGTGGGTCCGCACGGTCGCCGCCCGGAGGGACTACCGGGTCGACTGGCGGTTCATCTCCCTGCGCCTGCTCAACGAGCACGTGGACTACGACGCATGGTTCCCGCCCGAGTACGAGGCCGGCCACATGGCCGGCCTGTACCTGCTGCGGGTGGCCGCCCGCACCCGCGCCGAGCACGGTCCCGAGGCCGTGGGCCGGCTGTACGCGGCACTCGGGGCGCACAGCTTCGACGCCGACCCGGTGCCTGGCCCGGAGACCCCCGAGAAGGACCGCCGGGCCACGCCGGCCTTCCTCGCGCCGGTCCTGGAGGCCGCCGGGCTCCCGGCCGGACTCGCCGCCGCCCTCGACGACGAGTCCCTGGACTCGGTGGTGCGCGCGGAGACCGAGGAGGCGCTGGCCCTGACGGGCCGGGACGTGGGCACACCGATCATCCACTTCGGCCCCCCGGAGGGCGTGGCCTTCTTCGGCCCGGTGATCAGCCGGCTGCCGGGGGAGGACGAGGCCCTCGAGCTGTGGGACCACGTGGTGGCGCTCGCCCGCTTCCCCGGCTTCGCCGAGCTCAAGCGCAGCCTCCGGGAGCAGCCGCAGCTGCGGGGGCTCGGCGCCGCCCCGGACCGCCCCGGCACCGAGGAGGACTGGCACGCCGGGAGCCGCCGGACCAAGAAGTAGCGCTCCCGCCGTGTGAATTTCTTGTTGCGGCTCTTGACGGGCTCCTGTGCGCTCCCGCTTAATGAATTAAGTTCATTTTAGCGTGAAGGAGAACACAGTGACCGATCAACGAACCCTCGGGAGCGAGACCGCGATCGAGCGCGACGTCGTCGTCGTCGGAGCCGGTCCCGCCGGGCTGACGGCCGCCCGCGCGCTCGTGGCCGCCGGGCGCACCGTGGCCGTCCTGGAGGCCCGCGACCGCGTGGGCGGGCGCACCTGGTCGCGGACCGTCGAGGGCGCCTTCCTGGAGCTCGGCGGGCAGTGGATCTCCCCGGACCAGACCGAGCTGCTGGCCCTCGTCGACGAGCTCGGCCTGGGCACCTACCAGCGCTACCGCGAGGGCGAGTCCGTCTACCTCGCCCCGGACGGCGTCCGCCACACCTACACCGGGTCGATGTTCCCCGCCGGGGAGTCCACGATCGCCGAGATGGAGCGGCTGGTCGGGATCCTCGACGGACTGGTCGAGCAGATCGGCGTGGCGCAGCCGTGGGCGCACCCGCTGGCCCGGGAGCTGGACACGATCTCCTTCCACCACTGGCTGCGGCAGCAGTCGGCGGACGAGGAGGCCTGCACCAACATCGGCATGTTCATCGCCGGGGCGATGCTCACCAAGCCGTCCCACGCCTTCTCCACCCTGCAGGCCGTGCTGATGGCCGCCTCCGCCGGGTCCTTCTCCAACCTCGTGGACGAGGACTTCATCCTGGACCGCCGCGTGGTCGGCGGCATGCAGTCCGTCTCCGAGGCCATGGCCGCCGAGCTCGGGGAGGACGTCGTGTTCCTCGACACCCCGGTGCGCACCATCCGCTGGGCCGGCGAGGGGCAGACCTACGCCGAGCACGTGCCCGGCACGGAGGTCACGGTCTGGTCCGACCGGCTCACCGTGCGGGCGAAGGACGTGGTCGTGGCCGTCCCGCCGAACCTCTACTCCCGGATCTCCTTCGAGCCGCCCCTGCCGCGGCTGCAGCACCAGATGCACCAGCACCAGTCCCTGGGCCTGGTGATCAAGGTGCACGCGGTGTACGAGACGCCGTTCTGGCGGGCCAAGGGCCTCTCCGGGACCGGCTTCGGCGCCCACGAGCTCTGCCAGGAGGTCTACGACAACACCAACCACGAGGACCCCCGGGGCACCCTGGTGGGCTTCGTCTCCGACGAGAAGGCCGACGCGGTCCTCGCCCTGCCCGCCGAGGAGCGCCGCCGGCTGATCCTCGAGTCCCTCGCCCGCTACCTCGGTGAGGAGGCGCTGGAGCCGGTGGTCTACTACGAGTCCGACTTCGGTTCCGAGGAGTGGACCCGCGGGGCCTACGCCGCCAGCTACGACCTCGGCGGGCTGCACCGCTACGGCGCACACCAGGCCACCCCGGTCGGCCCGATCCGCTGGGCCTGCTCCGACCTCGCCGCCGAGGGCTACCAGCACGTCGACGGGGCCCTGCGCCAGGGCCGGGCCGCGGCGGACGGGATCCTCCGCGCCGGTTCGCTGACGGGCGCGGGGCGATGAGCACCGCCGGGGTGCCGCGCTACGTCGTCGGCTGCAGCGGCGACCGCCGCAGCCGCGACGCCGTGCGGCTGGGCGGCGCGCTCGCCCGCGACGTGGGCGCCGAGCTGGAGATCGTCCTCGTGCTGCGCACGGACGACCCGTACCAGCAGGTCTACCCGCCGGTGGGGGACATCTCGGAGGTGCTCCGCCGGCAGGCCCACCAGTGGCTGCGCGAGGCCGCCGCGCTGGTGCCCGAGGGGGTCACGGCCCGCACCCACGTGCGGGAGGCCCGGTCCGTGCCCGCCGGTCTGGTCGAGGCCGCCACCGAGCTCGGGGCCGCGATGATCGTGGTCGGCGCCGGCACGGGCGGCGGGCGCCCGACCCTGGGTTCCGTGGTGAACTCGCTGCTGCACAGCTCACCGGTCCCGGTGGCCCTCGCTCCGCGCCGGTATGCCGGGGACCAGCCGCTCACCCGGCTCTACGCCGCGGTGGGCACCCGCCCCGGAGCGCACCAGGTCATCCGGGAGGCGGTCGAGGCCGTCGAGCGCTCCGGCCTGGAGCTGGAGCTGATCTCCTTCCTCGAGGGGCAGGCCGCGGACCCGGACGCCACCGAGCAGGCCCGCCGCCGCGTCGAGGAGCACCTGGAGGCCGCGGCGGCCGAGGCCCGCCGGACGCGGCCCGTGACCGTGCGGGTCGCCTCCGGGCGGACCCTCAAGAAAGCCGCCCAGGACGTCGACTGGGCCCCGGGCGGGATCCTGCTCATCGGCTCGTCCCGCCTGGCCCAGGGACGGCAGACCTTCCTGGGCACCACCGCAGCCCGGCTGCTCAAGCACATCCCGGTGCCGATGGTCGTCGTGCCCCGGCCCCTCCCGGAGGATGCTCCGGACCAGACCGAGAAGGAGGCCGCGTCATGAGCACCGGCACCGCACCGCTCGCCCACGAGCAGAGGACCGGCCACGAGAAGGGGCTCAGCAAGGGCTCGGTGGGCCTCCTCGGCTCCGTGGTCATCGGCGTGTCCACCATCGCGCCCGCCTACACCCTCTCCGGCGCCCTCGGGCCCACCGCCGCCGCGGTGGGGACCCACCTCCCGGCGATCCTGCTGGTCGGCTTCGTGCCCATGCTCCTCGTGGCCGTCGGCTACCGGCAGCTCAACCGGGCCATGCCCGACTCGGGCACCACCTTCACCTGGGTGTCGAAGGCCTTCGGCCCCTGGGTGGGGTGGATGGGCAGCTGGGGACTCCTCGCCGCGACCATCCTGGTGCTGTCCAACCTGGCCGGCATCGCGGTGGACTTCTTCTACCTGGCGATCGCCCAGATCACCGGCAACGACGCCATCGCGGAGCTCACCCGCAACGTGCCCGTCAACGTGGCCACCTGCCTGGCGTTCGTGGCGGTCGCGGCCTGGATCTCCTACCGCGGCATGGAGGCCACCAAGGTGGTGCAGTACGTCCTGGTCGTCTTCCAGCTGCTGGTCCTGCTGTGGTTCGCCGCCGCGGCTTTCGGCCACGTCGCCGGCGGCACGGCCTTCGACGGCCTCGCCGTGCGCGCCGAGTGGTTCAACCCGTTCGGCGTGGAGACCTTCTCCGCGTTCGCCGCGGGCGTGTCCCTGTCCGTGTTCATCTACTGGGGCTGGGACGTGGTGCTCACCCTCAACGAGGAGAGCAAGGACTCCGCCACCGGGCCCGGCCGCTCGGCCATCGCCACCATCCTCGTCATCGTCGCCCTCTACATGGCCGTCTCGCTCGCCGTGCTGTCCTACTCGGGGGTGGGTGCCGCAGAGCTCGGCCTGGGCAACGAGGACATCCAGGAGAACGTCTTCGCGGCGCTCGCCGGTCCGGTCATGGGCCCGTTCGCGATCCTGATGTCCCTCGCGGTGCTCTCCTCCTCCGCGGCGTCGCTGCAGTCCACGATGATCTCCCCGGCGCGCACCATGCTCGCCATGGGCCACTACGGGGCGCTGCCGGCGAAGTACGCCCGGATCACCTCCCGCTTCCAGTCCCCGGGCTACGCCACGATCGCGGCGGCCGTCATCGCCTCGGTGTTCTACGCCGTGATGCGCGTGGTCTCCGAGAACGTCCTGTGGGACACCATCACCACCCTGGGGATGATGGTCTGCTTCTACTACGGCGTCACCGCCCTGGCCTGCGTGTGGTACTTCCGCCGCGACGCCTTCCGCACCGCGAAGGCGTTCCTGACGAAGTTCCTGGCTCCGCTGCTCGGCGGGATCCTGCTGCTGGTCTTCTTCGTGCAGACGTCCTACGACTCCATGGACCCGGAGTACGGCTCGGGGTCGTCGATCGGCGGGGTCGGCCTGGTGTTCGTCCTCGGGGTGGGCATGCTCCTGCTCGGCATCGTCGTCATGCTCGTCCAGTACCGGCGCAACCCGTCCTTCTTCCGGGAGCGCTTCGAGACCACCGAGCTGCCGGTCCTCGACTGAGCCGACCGGTCGGCGGCCCCGGCGTGGGCGCGGCTGACCGGCCGGGCGGATCCTCGGTAGATTCGACAGGACCCGCACCGTCCGAGGAGTTCCCCATGGCCCGTCCCCGTTCGCCGCTCCTGTCGGTCGACGCCATCGTCACCGCCGCCCTCGCGCTCGTCGACGAGACAGGGGACTTCAGCTTCCCGAAGGTCGCCCGCCGCCTGGGCGTCAGCCAGTCGGCGCTGTACAACCACATCGCCAACCGGGAGCACATCGTGGAGCTGATGCGCGGCCGGGTGTTCGCGACCCCTGCTCCGGTGGACTGCGAGAACCTGCCGTGGGAGGAGGCGCTGCGGGCGCTCGTGCGGACCTACCGGGACTGCATGGTCGCCCATCCGCGCCTGGTGCCCCTGCTCATCACCCAGACCGTCCAGGACCTCGGGGTGATCGGGATCTACGAGGACATGGCGGTCGTCCTGGAGCGGGCCGGGCTCGCACGGCAGGCGGTCGTCCCGGCCATCTCCGCGATCGACTACCTGGCCCTGGGCTCCGCGCTCGACCTGACGGGGCCCGAGGTCGTCTGGGCGCCGCCGGAAGGTCGGTTCCCCGCTCTGAGTCGGGCCATCGCCGGGCTCGGCTCCGTGGAGGAGCGGGCGGAGGCGGCCTTCGCCTTCGGCCTGGACGTGCTCGTCGCAGGTGTGCGCGAGCAGGTGCTCCGCGCCATTCACTGAAAACCTTTCACCAAGGTCTTGTGGCCGCAGGACACGGGCTACATAATAATGAAAGCCTTTCATTAAAGGTGATGGCACTCACATCCCGGCCACGAGGGGGAAGACCATGTCCCAGAACGCAGCGGCACCGGAGAACGCCGGCCGTGTGCCCCTGACGACGACACGCGCCGTGTCGGTCTTCGGGATCAGCGTGGTGGGGTTCATGACCGCCAATCTGATTCCGGTCATGATCGTGGCCCTCACGGGGGAACCCGGTTTCTCCGTCACCGGAGCGGGGGCGTTGATGACGGCGTCCCTTCTGGTGTGCGCCGTAACCTGCCTGCTGACCTCCCGCTGGTCGGCCCGGTCCGGGCGGTACATCGTGGCCCGTGCTGGGCTGGGCCTGACTGCCATGGGCTTCGGTGTGGCTGCATTCGTTCCCTCCGTGCCCATGGTTGTTGCCGGCGTCGTGCTCGGCGGGGTGGGCGCCGGTGGGGCGGTCTCCGCCGGTGGGGCGGCACTCGGCGCCCTGCGCAATCCTGACCGTGCCTCGGGCATCAACGGCTTCACCAACCGCGCGATCGTCTCAGTTGTGTTGTTTGTGATCCCAGTGTTGGGTGCCGGTATGGGCAGCGCTTTCGGACTGCTCGCGGGCCTCGCCCTAGCGGCCCTGTTCACCACCGGGTGGCTGCCTGACCGTCCGGCCCCGGAAGTGGGCGCCACGGGGGAGTCCTCCGCTGTGTCTGCCACCCCGACCTCACGGACGACGACGGTCGCTGGGTTCGGATTGCTGGTTTGCTTCGCCTTGTGGGCGCTGAGCGAGGACTCATTGTGGGCGGTGGCGGCCACGATGGGCGCCGAACAGGCCCGACTGGACGAGACCGGAATGGGGCTGGTGCTGAGCCTGTCCACCCTCGGGGGGCTGATCGCCTCGGCCCTGGTGGGACTTGCGGGCCCGCGCTTGGGCCGTACGGCACCGCTGGTGGTGGCCCTGGTGGCGGGCGGGGCGTTGAAGCTGCTCGCCGGGAGCGTGACCGACCCGGGGTGGTACATGGTCGTGGTCATCGCTTGGAACACCCTCTACATGCTGTCCTTCATCTACATCATCGCCGTGGCAGCGGCCCTGGACGCCTCGGGGAAGTGGTCGGCTCCGGTGCTGGGGGTCTACCTCATCGGGTCTTCCTTCGCCCCCGTATTCGGCACCTCTATCTCGGCGGCGGCCGGTTACACCACCCTGGGTGCGGTGCTGGCCGGGATGACGTTCGTACTTTTGATCCCCTTTGCCCTCATCTCCCGACATTCCGTCCGCACCGAAGCTACTGCAGCCCGTCGGGCTGCAGAGACCGAGTTCCCACAGGCGGCAATCGTCTGATGTCCCCCTCCCCACGAGCAGAGAGCAGTTCCGTGCCCGCACGCACCCTCTACACCCACGCGACCGTCTTCACCGCCGACGGCGCCGACGCCGAGGCCTTCGTCGTGGAGGGCGAGCGCTTCCTGTACGTCGGCACCGAGAACTCCGCCCGGCGGGCGGCCGGTCCCGGCGCCACCGAGGTCGATCTCGCCGGGGGCTTCGTCCTCCCGGGCGTCATCGACGCCCACACCCACCTGCTGATGACCGGACAGTCCCTGCAAAAGGTGGCGCTGCGCGACGCCGCGGACCTCACCGAGATCCAGCGGCGGCTGCGCCGGGCGGTCGACGACCATCCGGACGCGCCCCGGGTCCTGGGCTCCGGCTGGCTCTACAGCGCTCTCGGCGGGACGGCGCCCACCCGGCAGCTGCTCGACGACGCCGTTCCGGACCGCCCCGTGTACCTCGACGCCAACGACCTGCACTCGGTGTGGGTCAACAGCGCCGCCCTGGCCGAACTGGGCATCGACGACACCACGCCGGACCCGATCGGGGGCCGGATCAGCCGGGACCCGGTCACCGGGGCGGCCGACGGGATGCTGCACGAGACTGCGGCCCAGCAGATCGTCTGGCCGGCCCTGGCGCGGGCGGCCAGCGATGCCGACCGGGACGCCCAGTTGGAGTCCGCGTTCGAGCACTACCTGGCCGTCGGCGTGACGGGCGCGGTGGACATGGCCGTCCAGGACGACGACCTCGCCGCATTCCGGCGCGCCGCCGAACGCCACGGCGGAACGCTACCGCTGCGGGTGAAGGGCCACTGGCTCGTCCACCGCCGCGGCACCGAGGCGGAGAACCTCGCCCAGGTCGCCCGGGCGGTGCAACTGGCCGGGGAGCTCTCCGGGGACTGGCTGCGGATCTGCGGGATCAAGGTCGTCGTCGACGGCGTGATCGACAGCTGCACCGCGGCCATGAAGGAGCCCTACGCCGACGGCAGCACCTGCGGGCCCATCTGGGACCGGGAATCGCTGACACCGGTGGTGGTCGCCGCCGACGCCGCCGGGCTGCAGGTCGCCCTGCACGCCATCGGCGACGAGGCCTCGGACATCGCTCTGGATGCCCTCGAGCAGGCCCACCGGATCAACGGCCCCCGGGAGGACCGCCGGCACCGGATCGAGCACCTGGAGACGGTCACCCAGGCCAACGTGCGGCGGCTCGCCGCCCTGGACGTGGTGGCCTCCGTGCAGCCCGTCCACGCCGACCCGGCCATCCAGGACAACTGGCGGGCCGTGCTGGACGACCACCGCGCCGAGCGCGCCTACCCGTGGACGGAGTTCCTCGCCGCCGGTGCCACCCTGGCGATCAGCACGGATGCGCCGACCGCGCCCCACCAGCCGCTGCCCAATCTGTACGTGGCCACGACCCGCCGATCCGCGCTGGATCCCTCGCTGCCCGCCAACCTGCCCCGCTACGCCCTGGACCTGGCCGACGCCCTGTGCCACGCCACCCGCGACGCCGCCTTCTCCTGCCGCGCCGAGGACCAGGAGGGGCGGATCGTCGCGGGCCACCTCGCCGATTTCGCCGTTCTCGACGCGGACCCCTTCGCCGCCGAGGCCGCGCAGCTGCTGAGCAACCGCACGCGGCTGACCGTCGTGGCCGGCCGCGTCGCCTTCGCGTCCACCGCAGAGCCCGCCGCGCCGTGAGCGGCGCGCCCCCGCCCCCTGTCCGCCCGACGACCCGAGGAACGACGACCATGAACCCTGCCACCCGCCCCGCCGACCCTGCTGCCACGGCCGCTGCGGCGACCACCGTGATGCCTGCCGAGTGGGGTCCCCACGACCGCACCTGGATGGCCTTCCCGCCCCCCAACGACACCTTCGGCCCCGCCGGCAGCGAGACCCTCGACCGTGCCCGGCGGGCCTGGGTGGCCGTGGCCCGCACGATCGCCCGTCACGAGCCCGTCACCGTGGTGGCCGCGCCCGCCGACGCGGACGACGCCCGCGCCGCGCTGGGGGAGGGCGTCGACGTGGTGACGGCTCCGCTCGACGACGCGTGGCTGCGCGACTCCGGGCCCACCTTCGCCCACGACCCGGCCGGGGACGTGGTCGCCGTGGACTGGGTGTTCAACGGCTGGGGCGCCCAGGAGTGGGCCGCCTGGGGCCACGACCAGCACCTGGGCCGTTTCGTGGCCGAGCGCGCCGGGGCCGCGGTGCGGGCCAGCACCCTGGTCAACGAGGGCGGCGGGTTCCACGTCGACGGCGAGGGGACCGTGCTGCTCACCGAGACCGTGCAGCTGGACCCCTGCCGCAACCCCGGCGCCACGAAGGAGCAGGTGGAGGCGGAGGTCCACGCCCGGCTGGGCACGTCCCGGGCGATCTGGCTGCCGCGCGGGCTCACCCGCGACTACGACGAGTTCGGTACCCGCGGCCACGTGGACATCGTCGCCGCCTTCGCCGGGCCGGGGACCGTCCTGGTGCACCGGCAGGACGACCCCGCCCACCCCGACTTCGAGGTGTCCCGGCAGATCCGTGCGGTGCTCGAGGCCGCCACCGACGCCCGCGGGCGCCGGCTGCGCGTCGTCGACGTCCCCGCCCCCACCGTGCTCGACGCCGGCGACGGATTCGTGGACTTCTCCTACATCAACCACTACGTCGCCAACGGCGTGGTCGTGCTGTGCGCCTTCGACGACCCGCACGACGCCCTCGCCGCGGAGATCCTCGCCGAGGCCTATCCGGGCCGGGCGGTGGAGCTGGTCGACGCCCGCGACATCTTCGCGTTCGGCGGCGGCATCCACTGCATCACCCAGCAGCAGCCGGCGCCCCGCGGCGCCGCCACGGACGGGGAGGGCACCCGATGAGCACCTCCGGCGGCCCGGACGACCGGCCCGGCACCCCGGCCGACGGCAGGCCCGGCGGCAGGACCGGCCGCGGGGTCGACGTCGTGGAGGCGGGCATCGCGCAGCTGCGCGCGGCACTGGAGGCCGGGCGCACTACCAGCGAGGAGCTGGTCACCGCCTACCTGGCCCGCATCGCGGCCTACGACCGCGGCGGCCCGGAGCTCAACGCCGTCGTCGTGGACAACCCCGCGGCGCTGGAGGAGGCCCGCGCCTCCGACGCGCGCCGCGCCCGCGGGGAGGTGCTCGGTCCCCTGGACGGGATCCCGTACACCGCCAAGGACAGCTACCAGGTCCGCGGCCTCACCGTGGCGGCCGGCTCGCCCGCGTTCGAGCACCTCGTGGCCCAGCGCGACGCCTTCACGATCGAGCGGCTGCGGGCCGGCGGTGCGGTGCTGCTCGGGCTGACCAACATGCCCCCGATGGCCAACGGCGGCATGCAGCGCGGCGTCTACGGCCGGGCCGAGAGCCCCTACAACGGGGCCTACCTCACCGCGGCCTTCGGGTCCGGCTCCTCCAACGGCTCCGGGACGGCCACGGCCGCGAGCTTCGCCGCGTTCGGGCTCGGCGAGGAGACCTGGTCCTCGGGCCGCGCCCCGGCGTCCAACAACGCCCTGTGCGCCTACACCCCTTCGCGCGGGGTCATCTCGGTGCGCGGCAACTGGCCGCTGGTGCCCACCATGGACGTCGTCGTCCCCCACACCCGCACCGTGGCCGACCTGCTCGAGGTCCTCGACGTGGTGGTCGCCGACGACCCCGAGACCCGCGGGGACTTCTGGCGCGTGCAGCCCTGGATCGAGATCCCGGCCGCCTCGGCGGTGCGGCCGGCCTCCTACCCGGCCCTGGCGGTGCCCGACGCCGCCGCGGCCGCCGTCGTCCTGGCGGGACGGCGGCTGGGCGTGCCGCGGATGTACGTCAACGCCGACCCCGGGGCCGGCACCGCCGAGTCCCCGGGCATCGGCGGCCCGACCGGCCGGCGCATCGAGACCCGCCCCTCCGTGATCGCGCTGTGGGAGGCGGCCCGGCACGACCTCGAGGCCGCCGGCGCCACGGTGGTCGAGGTCGACTTCCCGGTGGTGAGCAACTACGAGGGCGACCGGCCCGGAGCGCCCACCCTCGCCACCCGCGGACTGGTGAGCGCGGAGTACCTGCACCGGGAGATCGTGGACCTCTCGGCCTGGGCGTGGCACGACTTCCTCGAGGCCAACGGGGACCCCGCCCTGCACCGGCTGGCCGACGTGGACGGTTCCCGGATCTTCCCGCACCCGGCCGGCGCCCTGCCCGACCGCTACGACGGGTTCGACGACGACATCGCCGACTACCCGGACTTCGTGCGCGAGCACGGCGTGCCCGTGCTGACGCGGATCCCGCACCTGGCGGAGGGGGTGCGCGGGCTCGAGGAGACCCGCCGCGTCGACCTGGAGCAGTGGATGGACGAGCTGGGCCTGGACGCCGTGGTCTTCCCCGCCGTCGCGGACGTCGGGCCCGCCGACGCCGACGTCGACCCGGTCTCCGCGGACCTGGCCTGGCGCAACGGCGTGTGGGTGGCCAACGGCAACCTCGTGCCCCGGCACCTGGGGATCCCGACCGTCACGGTGCCGATGGGCACGATGGCCGACACCGGCATGCCCGTGGGCCTCACCCTGGCGGGCCGCGCGTGGGACGACACCGCCCTGCTGCGCCTCGCCGCGGCGTTCGAGGCCACCGGCGCCCGCCGCACCGTCCCCCCGCGCACCCCACCCCTGCCCGCCTGACCCGCCCGGCCCTCCCGGTTCTCCTGCCCGCGAGACGGCACGTGGCGGGGACCCAGCACGCTGCGGTCGCCGCCACGTGCCGTCTCGCGGGCAAGTGGGAGGGGGAAGGGGAGGGGGTGGTCACCAGACGGTGACGCGGTCCTCCGGGGGGAGCCACAGGGCGTCGCCGGGGCGGGTGCGGAAGGTCTCGTGGAAGGCGTCCATGTTGCGGACCACGCCGTTGCAGCGGAACTCGTCCGGGGCGTGCGGGTCGCCCGCCAGGCGGTTGATCAGCTCCTGCTCCCGGGCGGTGGAGCGCCACAGCCCGGCGTAGGCGTAGAAGAACCGCTCGGCGCCCGTGAGCCCGTCCAGCACCGGCGCCGTGGCCAGGTCCAGGCCCTGCTCCGCGAGCGCCATCCGGTAGGCCACCAGGGCGATCTCCAGACCGCCGAGGTCCCCGATGTTCTCGCCCACGGTGAAGGCGCCGTCGACGTGGTGCTCGGCGGAGAGGCCGCGCGGGGTGAAGCCGTCGTACTGGGCCACGAGCGCCGCGGTGCGCCGGGCGAACTCGGCGCGGTCCTCGTCGGTCCACCAGTCCACGAGGTGCCCGTGGGCGTCGTACCGGGCGCCCTGGTCGTCGAAGCCGTGGCCGATCTCGTGGCCGATCACGGACCCGATCGCGCCGTAGCACACGGCGTCGTCGGCGTCGGCGTCGAAGTAGGGCGGCTGCAGGATCCCGGCGGGGAAGACCACCTCGTTGAGCACGGGGTGGAAGTAGGCGTTGACCCAGTGCGGGTGGAGCAGCCACTCGCCGCGGTCCACGGGCGTGCCGATCTTCCGCACGGCGCGGTCGTGCTCCAGGGCCAGGCCGGCGCGGACGTTGCCGAGCAGGTCCGTGGGGTCCAGGTCCAGGCCCGAGTAGTCCCGCCAGGTGCTGGGACAGCCGACCTTGACGGTGAACGTGGACAGCTTCTCCAGGGCCCGGGCCCGGGTGGCCTCCGACATCCACTCGAGCCGGCCGATCCGCTCCCGGTAGGCGGCCAGCAGGTGCTCCACGAGCTGCTCCACCCGGGCCCGGTGCGCGGGCGGGAACCAGCGGTCCACGTAGGCCCGGGCCACGTCGTCGCCCAGGACCCGGGTGACCAGGAACTCGGCGCGCTTCCACCGCTCCCGGGGGCGGGTGATCCCGGACAGGGCGGTGCTGTAGAAGCGGAAGTTCTCCGCCACGAAGGGTTGGGGCAGGAACGGGGCGCGCCGGGACACGATCCGCCACGACTGCCAGATCCGGATCTGCTGCTCCGACCACTCCGCCCAGAGCTCGCCGAGCCGGGACGTGAAGGAGGGCTGGCGCACGATGATCCGGTCGAAGGCGCTCGCGCCCCGCTGCGGGGCGATGCCCGCCAGCCACGCCGCCCAGGGGAAGCCGGGGGCCATGGCCACCAGGCCGGGCACGTCCACGGGGTTGTGCATCTGCGCCACGTCCCGCGCGGCGACGGTGTCCCAGTTCGCGGCGGCCAGCTGCGTCTCCATGGCCAGCACCGTGCGGGCGGCCTCCTCGCCGGTCACGCCCCACCGCGCCGGCAGGCCCGCGAGCTCGAGCATCGCCGCGACGTGGCCGGTGAACGCCGCGCGCAGCGGCCCGTGCACGGCGTCGGTGTAGTGGGACCGCGTGGGCAGGGACAGTCCGTCCTGGCACAGGAAGAAGGAGTAGCGGGAGGAGTCCCCGGAGTCGTTCTCCACGAAGAAGGACAGCAGGCCGTCCACCCCGGTGCGCTGCAGGGCCGCCGAGGCCCCGGCGAGCTGATCCTTGCCGCGCGCGGCGCCGAGCAGCTCGAGGTCGGGGTCCAGGGCGTCCCGGCCGCGGCGCTCGACGGCGCCCTCGTCGAGGAAGGAGCGGTGCAGGACCGCCATCGGGGACCCGGCCGGGGCCGCCCGGACGATCTCGTGCACCCTCCGGGCGTTGAGCTCGGTCAGGAGCGCGGACGCGCCGTCGGAGGCGCGGTCCGCGGGCAGCTCGTGGGCGTCGATCCAGCCGCCGTTGACGTGCCGGTGCAGGTCGTCCTGCGGGCGGACGCCGGGGTGGAGGTGCTGCAGGTCCAGGCCGGAGGCGGTCGTCACGGGCGCATCCCCTGTCGTGGTCGTGGGGCGTGTCGGAACGCACGGGGCCGACGACGCCGCCCGCCCGGTCCCAGCCTACGGACGGGAGCGCCGTGGCCCGCGGTCGGCGGGCCACGGCGTCCGTGGTGGTGGTCACACCCGGGTGGGCGCGGGGCGGATCAGCTCGCGGACGGCTCCGGGCTCGCCGAGCCGGCGGCCTCCCCGGTGCCCAGCCACTTGCCCTCGAGCTCCTCGAGGGTGCCGTTCTCCTCCATGGTGGCCAGCGACTCGTTGACCTGCTCGAGCAGGGCGGTGTTGCCGGTCTTCACGGCCAGGCCCAGCTGCTCGCCGGTCTCGATCTCCTCGACCAGGCGCAGCTCCGGGTTGTCGGTGATGGCCGGGCCCATCACGGAGATGTTGCCGATCACGGCCTCGACGTCGCCGGTGTTGAGCCCCTGGATCATCAGGGCGGAGTCCTCGTACTGCACGACCTCGGCGTTGTTCTCCTGGGCCTGGGTCTCGCCCGTGGTGGCCTGCTGCACGCCCACGCGCTTGCCCTCGACGTCGGCCAGGGAGTCGATGTCGGCGTCCGGGGCCACCAGCAGGGCGAGGTTGTCGTCGAGGTAGGGCTCGGAGAAGTCCATGACCGACTCGCGCTCCTCGGTGATGGTCATCCCGGAGGCGGCGAGGTCGCACTGGTCCGAGTCCAGGGCCACACCCGACTGGATGCCCTCGAAGGCGGTGCGGATGAACTCCGTCTCCACCCCCATGTCCTCGGCGATGTTGTTGACCAGGTCGATGTCGAAGCCGACGGTCTCCCCGTTCTCGGTGTACTCGAAGGGGCGGTAGGGGATGTCCGAGCACACCGTCAGCGTGCCCTCGTTGATCAGGCTGATCTCCCCGCCGGTCGCCTCGCCGCCGGCCTGCTCGCCCCCGCCCGTGTCCGAGCACGCGCTCAGCGCCAGCGCGGAGACGGCCAGCACGGACAGGGTCGCTGCCCCGTGGAACCTGCTCTTCATGGATCTTTCCTTCCCTCGGGAGGTGTTGGCTCGTCCGCCCCCGGCGCGGCGTCGTGCCGGAGAGGGAGCCACTGCTGAATGTGCCTCAGTGTAGGGCGTCCGGGGTTGCCGGTGTGTTGCGCACCACTGGCCGGTAGCACATCAGCTGTCCCCACTGCTGTCCACGCGGACCGGTGGCCGGGTCCGCACCGGAGCCCGGTCTTCGGCACAATGGGCTCATGACTCGGACGGACGACATCCTCGCCGCGGGGGCACACCGATGACGGTCGCACCGGCGAGCGTGCGCGTGGACGCGTGGCTGTGGGCGGTGCGCGTGTTCAAGACCCGGTCCGCCGCCACGGCCGCGTGCCGGGCGGGCCACGTCAAGATCGACGGCACCTCGGTCAAGGCGGCCCAGCCCGTGCGGCCCGGCCAGCGGGTGACCGTGCGGCGTCCCGGCCACGAGCAGGTCCTGGAGGTGGTGCAGCTGCTGACCAAGCGCGTCGGCGCTCCCGTGGCCGCGGCCGCCTACGTGGACCACAGCCCGCCCCCGCCCCCCGCCCTGCACGCGGCCGTGCCGCGCCGGGACCGGGGCGCCGGACGTCCCACCAAGAAGGACCGCCGCGAGATGGATCGCCTCCGGGGGCTGTGAGCGGCTCCGGGGGGACGGCCGGCCGCACCGGCGGGTGCGGGGGCGTCGGTACCCTGGTCCGGTGACCACCACCGCACGCCCGCGTGGGCTCAACCGGCAGATCCTGGCCCTCGCGGTGCCCGCCTTCGGCGCGCTCGTGGCCGAGCCGCTGTTCCTGCTGGCGGACTCGGCGATCGTCGGGCACCTGGGCACCCCGCAGCTGGCCGGGGTGGGCGTGGCCGCCGCCCTGGTCCAGACGGTCGTGGGGCTGATGGTCTTCCTGGCCTACAGCACCACGCCGGCGGTGGCCCGGCACCTCGGCGCCGGCCGGCTCCCCGAGGCCGTGGCGGTGGGCCGGGACGGGCTCTGGGCGGCCGCCGGGCTCGGCGTCCTGCTCTCCGCGGCGGGCTGGGTGCTCGGGCGGCCCCTGCTGGAGCGGATGGGTGCCCGCGGCGAGGTCCTGGAGCACGCGGTCGCCTACCTGCACTGGTCCCTGCCCGGGCTGACCGGCATGCTCCTCGTGCTCGCGGCCACCGGCGTGCTCCGCGGGCTCCAGGACACGAGGACCCCGCTGCTCATCGCGGGGATCGGGGCCGCGGCCAACGCGGTGCTCAACCTCGTGCTGGTGCACGGCGCCGGCCTGGGCGTGGCCGGCGCCGCGATCGGCACGAGCGCCGTGCAGTGGGCCATGGCCCTGGCCTACCTGCGGATCGTGCACCGGCTGGCCCGCCGGCACGGGGTGGGGCCGGCGACCTCGTGGGCCCGGCTGCGCTCCCACCTGGCCGTGGGGTCCTGGTTGATGCTCCGCACGGTGTCCCTGCGGGTGGCCATCCTCGCGACCGTCCTGGTGGTCACGGCCCAGGGCGCCCAGAACCTCGCCGCCCACCAGCTCGTGATGACGGTGTTCAGCTTCCTGGCCTTCGCCCTCGACGCCCTGGCCATCGCCGCGCAGGCGCTGCTGGGCCGGGACATGGGCGCCCGGGACCTGGCGGAGCCGGCCGAGCGGCAGGCGATCCGCGACCTGATGCGCCGGCTGGTGCTCTGGGGCCTCGGCTTCGGGGTGGTGACCGGTCTGGCCGTGGCCGTGCTCGGGACGCGTCTGGGCTTCCTGCTCAGCCCGGACCCGGCCGTGCAGGCCCTGTTCGCGGCGGCCCTGCTCGTGATCGCGGCGGGCCAGCCGCTGGCCGCCTACGTCTTCGTCCTCGACGGGGTGCTCATCGGAGCCGGGGACGCCCGCTACCTCGCCGTGGCCGGGGTGCTCAACCTCGCCGTCTACGCCCCGCTGCTGGCCCTCGTGGCCGGTTCCGGCGGCTCGGGCACCGGCGGACTCGTGTGGCTGTGGATCGCCTACGCAGGAGGCTATCTGGGAGCCCGGGCGCTGACCCTCGGGCTGCGGGCCCGCGGTGACGCCTGGCTGCTCCGGAACGCGCGGTAACAACCGGGAACCCACGGCGGGATGTGCGGTGGATCACCTAAAATTGCGCCCATGGACAACGACTCCCGCACGCAGAACCAGCCCGCTGCCGGGCACGACGTCGTGCTCGTCGGGATCGACGGGTCGGACCAGGCCCGGCACGCCCTCGACCGGGCGGTCGAGGAGGCCCGGGCGCACGACTTCTCGGTCCGCCTGGTCGGCGCCTATCCGGTCATCGGGGTGGGCGACCCCGGGCTCGAGCAGCGCTTCACCGAGGCGGTGACCAAGGAGAACGCGGAGCACCTCGCCGAGGCCCGGCGGGTCGTGGAGGACGCGGGGCTGCCCGTGGAGACCGTCGAGGCCGCCGGGGACGCGGCCAAGGCCGTCGTGGAGCAGTCCGGCAGCGCCTCGCTCGTCGTCATGGGCAAGCGCGGCCGCGGCGGGGCCCTGCGCGGCCGGCTCGGCTCGGTGTCCGCGGCGGTCGCCGCGCACGCCAAGTGCCCGGTCGTGGTCGTCCCGGAACCGGCGGAGAAGAAGCACGGCGAGCGCAGCCGCGGCGGCACCGACTACGCGCTGGAGGACCAGGGGCCGGTCAAGGCGGAGGAGATCGACTTCTCGGGGCGGGTGGTCGTCGGTCTCGACGCCCTCGGCTCGCGCAACCCGGCGCTGTGGCAGGCCGTGCAGTACGCCGAGGAGCACGGCAAGCCCCTGGCCCTGGTCTCCGTCAACGGGGCCCTGTCCGGCACGCCCTCCTGGTTCCAGGACGAGTTCAACCAGGCCCGGTACTTCCGCGAGGCCGAGCGCAAGCTCGAGGAGATCTCGCGGGAGATCGCGTCCGAGCACCCCGGCCTCACCGTGGAGCACCACATCTTCGTCGGCCGCCCAGGACGCATCCTGATGAACGCCACGCACTCCGCGGACCTGGTCGTGGTCGGCTCCCGCGGCATCGGCGGGTTCCGCGGGCTGCTGCTCGGCTCGGTCTCCCAGGCCGTGCTGGAGAACGCCGCCGGACCGGTCATGATCGTGCCGGCCCACCCCGCCTGAGCGACTCCTCCGGGGGTGCGCGCCGCGAGAACAGGAAGCAGCCACCCATGGCAGAGCAGATCGTCGTCGGCTACGACGGCTCCGAGAACAGCGACCGTGCCCTCGACTGGGCCATCCAGGAGGCGCGGTCCCTCGGGTCCGAGCTGAGGGTGGTGGTCTCCATGGGGCGGCCCGTGGCCGTGGACCCCAGCCTGTACGGGCCGTTCCTGGAGGCGATCGAGGCGGAGGCCGACCAGGTCGCCGGCACCGCCGTCGCGAGGGCCCGGGAGGCCGGCGTCCCGGCCGTCGGCGTCGCCGAGCGCGGTGACGCGGCGGGCGTGCTGGTGCAGGAGTCCGAGCACGCCGCGGCGCTGGTGCTCGGCCGCCGCGGCCGCCGCGGGGTGCGCGGACGCCTGGGCTCGGTCTCGGCGGCGGCCTCGGCGCACGCCCGGTGCCCGGTGGTCGTGCTCCCGGAGCGCTGGGACCCGCGGGCCGACCGCGGCGCCGAGGGTCCGTTCAGGGGCCGGGTGCTCGTCGGCGTGGACCGACTGGGGCGGGACAACCCGGCGGTCGTCGCGGCCGCACGGTACGCCGCGCGGCACGGCACCGGGCTGACGCTGGTCACGGTGGTGCCGGAGGCCGCGAGCGTGCCCACGGGCTCCGCGGACCTGGACCGGGCGGTGCGCGAGCAGCTCACCGAGCCCGCCCAGGCCCTGGTGGACCAGGTCGCCGCGGGCGTGCGGGAGGACCACCCGGGACTGGACGTCGAGACGTACGTCTTCTCGGGCTCGCCCGCGGACCAGCTGGTGCGGGCGGGGCGGACGGCGGACCTCGTGGTGGTCGGCAGCCGCGGCTACGGCGGTTTCCGGGGCCTGCTCATGGGCTCCGTCTCCCAGGCCGTGCTCAACGAGGGCGGCAGCCCGGTGATGGTGGTCCCCACCCGCCGGAAGGGCTGAGTCCGTCCGGGCGCCGTCCGCCCGCAGGCGGAGCGTGCCCGGCCCCGCGGCGCCGAAGCTCGCCCGGCAGGCGGATCCGCTCGCGGCCGCGGTCTGCGACGGTGGGGACGAGCCCCGGACCGCCGGGGCCGGGAAGGAGGAGCCGTGCGCCGACGGACACTGGCCGCGGTCGCTCTGGGCGGCGCCGTCCTCACCGCGTGCTCCGCCCCGGCGCCGGGAGTTCCTGCACCGCCCGTCGACTCCGACGTCCTGGACGCCGCCGGCGTCCTCACGGACGCGCAGGAGCGGGAGCTCGACGCCCTGATCCAGGAGCACAACGCGGCCACGGACGCCGCGCGGGTCGCCGTGCTCACGGTGGAGGAGACGGGCGGGCCGATCGAGGACCGCGCCCGCGAGATCGCCACCGCGTGGGAGGTGGGCGACGCCGGGGCGGACAACGGCGTGCTCGTGCTCGCGGCCACCGGGGACCGGGAGCTGCGGATCGAGTCGGCGGACGGGGTGCGGGAGCAGTTCACGGACGACGAGGCGGAGCGGGTCGTGGAGGAGGTGCTCGAGCCCGCCTTCGCGGACGGGCACTATGCGGAGGGCCTGGCCGAGGCCGTGGAGCAGGTCTACGTCTACGCGCGGGGCGAGGAGCCCCCGCAGGAACCCTTCGACTGGGCGCTGTTCGGCGGGGTCGCCGGCGGATTCGGCCTGGTCGGTGTGCTCGTCGCCTGGTGGATCGCCGCGGACCTGCGCCGCCGGCGGCGGATCGCCGACGAGGAGCTGCGGGCGGCCCGGCAGCGGGACCCGGACCTGCGGCTCACCGAGGAGCAGCAGAAGGCGTACCGGACGTACCGCTACCACCACCGCAAGGACGACGCCGTGACGAACCCCGCCGTGTGGCTGCCGCTCCACCTGGCCAACCCGGGACTGTACTCCGGCGGTTCGGGCAGCGGCACGGACGGCGGCGGCGCGGGCGGGTCCTCCTTCGGCGGGGGCGGCGGCTTCACGGGCGGCGGGGCCTCCGGCAGCTACTGACCGGGCGCCCGCCGGCGCGGCACCGTCCCGTGGGCGGCGCCGCGCCGGCTCCCGTCAGGCGGGCAGGGCCTGCCGTGCGGCGACGAGGGAGAGCAGGTGCCGGTGCACGGCGGTCTCCCCGGTCAGCTCGGGGTGGAAGGAGATGCCCACGACGCTGCCGCTCGCCACCGCGACCACCTCGCCGCGGTGCCGGGCCAGCACCGTGACGCCCTCGCCCGCGCGGGTCACCACGGGGGCGCGGATGAAGGCCGCGCGCACGGTGGCCCCGTCGTCGCCCCAGGTCAGTACGGCCTCCTCGGAGGCCGTCTGGGAGCCGAAGGCGTTGCGGGCCACGGTGACGTCCAGGACCTCGAGGGTGCGCTGGCCGGGGGCCGGGTCCTCGATGCCGGAGGAGAGCAGGATCAGCCCGGCGCACGTGCCCAGGGTCGGCAGCCCGCCGAGCACGGCCTCGCGCAGCGGGTCGCGCAGCCCGAACAGGCGCAGCAGCCGGTCCATGGTGGAGGACTCCCCGCCGGGCAGCACGATCGCGTCCAGCCCGGAGAGCTGCTCGGCCGTCTTCACGAGCACGGCCTCCGCGCCGAGCTCCCGGAGCATCGCGGCGTGCTCGGCGACCCCGCCCTGCAGGGCGAGGACCCCGACCCGGGGCGCGGAGCTCACCAGCCGCGCTCCGCGAGCCGGTGCGGGGCGGGGAGGTCGCCCACGTTGATCCCGACCATCGCCTCGCCGAGCCCGCGGGAGGCCTCGGCGATCTTCTCGGGGTCGTCGTAGTAGGCGGTGGCCTTCACGATCGCCTGCGCCCGGGCGGCGGGGTTGCCGGACTTGAAGATGCCCGAGCCCACGAACACCCCGTCGGCGCCGAGCTGCATCATCATGGCGGCGTCCGCGGGCGTGGCCACACCCCCGGCGGTGAACAGCACGACCGGCAGCTTTCCGGTGCGGGCGACCTCGAGGACGATGTCGTACGGGGCGGCGAGCTCCTTGGCCTTCACGTAGAGGGCGTCGGGGGAGACCGCGTACAGGGCCTGCAGCTCCGCGATCTGGCCGCGGATGGTGCGGATGTGCTTGGTGGCCTCGGAGACGTCCCCGGTGCCGGCCTCGCCCTTGGAGCGGATCATGGCGGCGCCCTCGGCGAGCCGGCGCAGGGCCTCGCCCAGGTTGGTGGCACCGCACACGAACGGGACGGTGAAGCGCTGCTTGTCGATGTGGTTGACGTAGTCGGCGGGGGAGAGGACCTCGGACTCGTCGATGTAGTCGACCTTCAGGTGCTCCAGGACCTGGGCCTCCACGAAGTGGCCGATGCGGACCTTGGCCATCACGGGGATCGACACGGAGGCCTGGATGCCCTCGATCAGGTCCGGGTCGGACATGCGGGCCACGCCGCCCTGGGCGCGGATGTCGGCGGGCACCCGCTCGAGGGCCATGACGGCCACGGCGCCGGCGTCCTCGGCGATGCGGGCCTGCTCGGCGGTGACGACGTCCATGATGACGCCGCCCTTGAGCATGTCGGCGAGGCCGCGCTTGACCAGCGGGGAGCCGGTGAGCGGGGTGGCGTCCGCGGGGGAGGTGGTCCGGGCGGAGTTCTGGGCAGGAGTGGTCTGCAGATCGGTCATGCGACCATCCTCCGCCCCTGAGTGGTCCACCAACAGGTCCACCGACGGTAGAATTCGTTGGACCACTTGCGGTCCGGCTCCGCCCGGCCCCGACCAGGACCCGAGGTGCCCGTGCGCCACTCCCACGACGTCGACCTGCCCGTGCGCGTCGACCGCGCCGACCCTGCCCCGCTGCCCGCCCAGCTCGTCCAGCAGCTGCGGGAGCTGGTGGTCTCCGGCGTGCTGCGCCCCGGGGACCCGTTGCCCTCCACGCGGGGGCTCGCCGCCCGGCTGGGCGTCTCGCGGGGATCCGTGGTGACCGCCTACGACCAGCTGCACGGCGAGGGCTATCTGCACGCGACCAACGGGGCCACCGTCGTCCATCCCGACCTCGCCCGCTCCCGCGTCGAGCGGGCGGAACCCCGCCCGGACGACCGGTCCGGGTCCCGGCCGACGGCGCCGCCGCCGCGGCGGGCCCGGGACCGGCCCATGATCGACCTCACCCCCGGGCGCCCCGACACCGCGCGGCTGGCCACCCCCGGCTGGCGGGCCGCGTGGCGGGACGCCGCGGCCGCCGCCGCGGGGGCGGCCGCGCCCCCGGCCCAGGGGGCGGAGCCGCTGCGCGAGCAGATCGCCGAGCACCTGCGGCTGATGCGCGGCGTGGTCCGGGACCCGCAGGACCTCTTCGTCACGGCCGGGGCGCGGGACGGGCTGCAGCTGCTGCTGGCCGCCCTGGGCGGCCTCGCCGGCCGCCCGCTGCGCGTGGCCGTGGAGGACCCCGGATACCCCTCCCTGCGCCGGGTGCCGGAACGGCTCGGCCACCGGGTGCTGCCCGTGCCGATCGACGACCACGGCCTCGACCCCGCCCGGCTGCCGTCCGGCGCGTGGTCGGGGGCGTGGTCGGGGGACTGGGAGATCGACCGGGCCCCCGACGCCGTGGTGGTGACCCCCAGCCACCAGTACCCCCTCGGGGCCTCGATGCCCGCGGCCCGCCGCCTCGAGCTGCTCGACTGGGCCCGCGCCCACGACGCCCTGATCGTGGAGGACGACTACGACTCGGAGCTGCGCTACGTCGGCGAGCCGCTCCCCGCGCTGTCCGCCCTCGACCACGGGCCCGGCGCCGTGGCGCGCCCGCCCGCCCCGGGCCGGCGGCTCGGGAGCGGCGGGCACGTGGCCACGCTCGGCTCCTTCACCAAGGTCCTCGCGCCGGGGCTGGGGGTCGGCTACCTGGTCGCCCCGCCGGCCCTGCGGGAGGAGCTGCTGCGGCTGCGCACCGACCTCGGCAACCCCGCCTCGGCGGTGGCCCAGGACGCGATGGCCCGCTTCCTCGCCGACGGCGGGCTGCGCCGGCACACCGCCCGGATGCGGCGGGAGTACCGGCGCCGGCGGGACCTGCTCGGCGCGGCGCTCGCCGGGGTCCGCGGGGTGCGGGCCGTGCCCATGGACGGCGGGCTGCACGCGGTCCTGGAGTTCACCGGGGAGGTGGCCTTCGAGGAGCAGGACGTCGTGGCCCGCGCCGCGGCGGCGGGCGTGCGGGTCGCCGCGCTGGGCTCCTACTGGGCGGAGGGCGCGCGCGGTGGGCGCCGCGGCGTCGTGGTGGGCTTCGGCGCCACCGGCGCCGCCCCGGAGGGCGACGCCCTGCCGGACGCCCTCGCGGTGCTGGCCCGGGTGCTCACGGCGCCCGGACCGGCGCCCGGACCGGCAGTCGGGGCCGCTCGCTAGACTGTGCCGTGGCCCGCGGGCCCCGCCCGGGCCGCCCCGCCCGGGCCGCCGCACCGGGGCCCCGCCCGCCGCGCCGTCCCCGAAAGGCCTCACCGTGAACCCCGAACCGAGCACCGGCATCCACCGCGACCTGTTCGCGCCCACGCTGCTGCGCGCGCTCGTGGCCCTGTGCTTCGCCGCCGTGACCATCTTCTGGCAGGAGCCGTCGATGGGCGTGGTGGTCTGGGGCGTGGGCCTCTACCTCCTGCTGACGGGTGCGGCGAGCATCCTGCTGCAGCTGCGGCTCAACGGCAACGAGCACGTGGACCTGGGCCGCAGCCGGCAGGGCCCGCAGTCCTACGGCCTGCTCTACGCCGTGGGCGGGGTGCTCACGGTCCTCGGCGCGGACAGCCCCGGCGGCCTCGTGCTCTACGCCGGGCTCGTCATGGGTGTCGCCGGGCTAACCGAGCTCGCGCTCGGGCTGTCGTCCCGCACCACCTTCCCGCTGGGCCGGGACTGGACCATCGCCGGGCTCGTCACGGTCCTCGCCGCCACGGGCCTCGTGCTGGTGGCCGATCTCGGCGCCAAGGCCCTCTTCGGCGTGGTGGGCGCCGCCGCGGTGGTCATCGGCGTCACCCACCTGCTCGCCGCGCTGAGCCTGCGGCACGAGGACCGGCAGGGCCGGGCCCCTGCCGGAACGGCGTAGACTGGTCAACCGCACAGCAGGCCCCGACCTGCCGACGACACCGGTTCACGAGGAGGACGAGTGGCACAGCGCAAGGGCTCGCGAGGCGGCTTCCGGGCCGACGTCAAGGGCCCCCTGATCCTGTCCGCCGTGCTCGCGGCCGTGACCTTCGGCGGCGTCGCGGTCCTCGCCAGCGGCGGGACCGAGAACCAGCTGCGGCTGGACCTGGCCTTCACCGCGGCCGGCATCGTGTTCATCGTGGCCCTGGTGGTCAGCGCCACGCTCATGATCGTCGAGAAGCCCAACGACCCCCATCTCGGGGAGGGCACCGGCGTCAACCGCTCCTCGGCCAAGCTCTACGCCGAGGCGCGCGCCCGCCGCGAGGCCGCCGCACAGCCGCCCGGCGAGGCCGAGTTCGGCCAGCGCGTCCGTCCCGACACCCGCGGCGAGGACCTGCTCGGCCAGCGCCCCGCCGAGGACCCGGCCCCGGACACCGGCGGGGACACGGCCGGCGGCACGGGCGAGCGCACGGGCGGCGACGACGGAGCCCCCCGCCCCTGAGCCCCGGCGGCCGGCCTCGGGCCCCCGCTCCGGGGCCTTGGCCGCCGTCCGCCCGCTCAGTAGATTGGGCACCACCTGAGCAGCCGGGCCGACCCGCGCCCCCGCTCCAGACGCAAGGACGGGAAGCAGCATGAGCCAGCAGCCGGAGCCGCCCACCGAGGGCGACGAGGAGTTCGAGCAGAAGGTCGAGCAGCGGATGGCGGACACCCCGGACGCCGATCCGGAGGGCAGCTACTCGAACGCTCCCCAGGAGGGGCAGAAGAGCGACCTGCCGGTCCTCGAGGAGGACGAGGACAGCGTGGCCACCCCGGGCAGCAGCGACGCCTGACCCGCGGAGTGCGCACACGGCGACGCCCCGGGAGGACCGATGTCCTCCCGGGGCGTCCGCGTGTTCGGGCCCGTGCCCGGCTCAGCGGCCGAAGCCGCGCAGCCGCAGGGAGTTCAGCACCACGAACACGGAGCTGAAGGCCATGGCGGCGCCCGCGATCACCGGGTTGAGCAGTCCGGCGGCCGCCACCGGGATGGCCACCGTGTTGTAGGCGAAGGCCCAGAACAGGTTGGACTTGATGATCGACAAGGTCCGGCGGGACAGCGCGATGGCGGTGGGCACCGACCCCACGTCGCTGCGCACGATGGTGATGTCCGCGGCCTCGATGGCCGCGTCCGTGCCGGAGCCCATCGCGATCCCGAGGTCGGCCTGGGCCAGCGCGGCGGCGTCGTTGACGCCGTCGCCCACCATGGCGACCACACGCCCCTCGTCCTGCAGGTCGCGGACCACCGCGACCTTGCCCTCCGGGCTGACGTCCGCGACGACGTCCCCGGCGGGGATGCCGGCCTCGGCCGCGACCGCGCGGGCCACCGGCTCGTTGTCGCCGGTCAGGAGCAGGGGCCGCAGCCCCAGGCCCTGGAGCCGCGCGATCGCCTGCCTGGCGTCGTCCTTCACGGTGTCGCGCAGGTCCACGAATCCGGCCAGGGCCCCGTCGACGGCCACGAGGATCGTGGTGAACCCGCCCTCCTGGGCGCGCCGCAGCGCGTCCAGCTGGGCGGTGTCGAGGCGCACGCCGTTCTCGGCGAGCCAGGTGGTGCGCCCGACCACCACCGAGCGGGAGTGCATCCCGTCGGCCACGTGCGCGCGGACGCCGCCGCCGGGGGCCGAGACGAAGCCGGAGAGCGGGAACCGGTGCGGGGTGGCCTCGGCCACGGCCCGGGCGATCGGGTGCTCGGAGTGCTGCTCCACCGAGGCGGCGAGGTCGAGCACCTGGTCCCGGGAGTAGGCGCCCACGAGGGTCACCGCGGCCACGGAGAGCCGGCCGCTGGTCACCGTGCCGGTCTTGTCCAGCACCACGGTGTCCACGGTGCGGGTGTCCTCGAGCACCTCGGCGCCCTTGATGAGGATCCCCAGCTGCGCGCCGCGGCCGGTGCCGGTGAGCAGGGCCGTGGGCGTGGCCAGGCCGAGGGCGCACGGGCAGGCGATGACGAGGACGGAGACCGCCGCCACGAACGCGGCGTCGACGTCGCCGGTGAGCACCAGCCAGCCCACCAGCGTGAGCAGGGCGAGCACGAGCACGACCGGGACGAAGACCCCGGAGATCCGGTCGGCGAGCCGGGCCACGGGCGCCTTGCTCGTCTGTGCCCGGGCGACCGCACGGCCCATCTGGGCCAGGGTCGTGTCGGCGCCCACGCGGGTCGCCTCGACCAGCAGCCGGCCGTTCGTGTTGATCGTCGCCCCGGTCACGGTGTCGCCGACGCCCACCTCGACCGGCAGGGACTCGCCGGTGAGCAGGGAGGTGTCCACGGCGGAGCGGCCCTCGAGGACCACGCCGTCGGTGGCGATCTTCTCCCCGGGGCGCACCACGATCCGGTCCCCGGGCTGCAGCTGCTCGGCCGGCACGCTCGTCTCGACGCCGTCCCGCAGGACGACGGCGTCCTTGGCGCCCAGTTCGAGCAGCGCGCGCAGCGCCTCCCCGGAGCGGGCCTTCGCCCGGGCCTCGAGGTAGCGGCCCAGCAGGAGGAAGGCGGTCACGAGGGCGCCGGTCTCGAAGTACAGCTGGTGCCCGCTCATGTCCATGGTGTGGCCGAGCATCGCCCCGGCCGTCATGGCCGGGTCGCGCAGCAGGTTCCACAGCGAGAACAGGTACGCGGCGGACACGCCCAGGGACACGAGGGTGTCCATGGTGGAGGTGAGGTGCCGGGCGTTGAGGGCGGCCGAGCGGTGGAACGGCCAGGCGGCCCAGGTCACCACCGGCAGGCTCAGCAGCGCGGCCACCCAGCCCCAGTGCGGGAACTGGAAGCCGGGCAGCATCGAGATCACGAGCACCGGCACGGAGAGGGCGCCGGCCACGACCAGGCGTCGGCGCAGGGAGTCGGGGGAGCGCAGCGAGGAGGCCTCCCGGCCGGAGATCCGCTCCATCGCGGAGACGGACCCGCCGCCGCTCCCGTCGTCGTCGGGCCCTCGGTGGGGCGCCGTCCTGATGACGGCCCCGTAGCCGGCGTTCTCGACCGTCCCGAGGATCTGCTCGTCGGTCACGCCCTCCGGGGCGTGGACCGTGGCGGTCTCCAGGGCGAGGTTCACGGAGGCGTCCACGCCGTCGAGCCTGCCGAGCTTCTTCTCGACCCGGCTCACGCACGAGGAGCACGTCATGCCGGTGATCTCCAGCTCGAGGGTGCGCAGGGGCCCGGCCGCCCGGCCGGGCACCGCCGCGCGCGTGCGGGTCTCAGGCAACCGAGTACCCCGCTTCCTCGACGGCGGCGGCGATCTCCTCGGACGTCAGCTCGCGGGAGGCGGTGACGACGACGGGGGACACGCCCCCGGCGACCAGGTCCACGTCGACGGACTGGACGCCGTCCAGCTCGGTCAGCTCCTCGGTGACGGACATGACGCAGTGCCCGCAGGTCATTCCGGACACGTTGACGGTGGTCTGCGTGGTGGTCTGCACGGTGGTCTCCTCTGGGGTTTCGGTGGGTGCGGGTCGGGGAGCGCGCGCGGGGCGGGTCAGCTCTTGAGCAGGCGCGCGATGGCCGCGGACGCCTCCTGGAGCTTGTCGTCCACGCTGGCGACGTCCCCGGACTCCTGGGCGGCCTCGACGGCGCCCACGACGCAGTGGCTGAGGTGCTCGTCCAGCAGGCCGAGGCTCACGGCCTTGAGCGCCGACTGGATCGCGGAGATCTGGGTGAGGACGTCGATGCAGTACTTGTCCTCCTCGACCATCCGGTGGATGCCGCGGACCTGGCCCTCGATGCGCCGCAGGCGCTTGAGGTACGCGTCCTTGTCCTGGGTGTACCCGTGCGGCGGCAGGGTCTGGGTCATGGGTCCTCCTCGGTCGTCCTGCCGACACTGTATACCCCTTGGGGGTATGGTTCAAGGGATGGGCCGGGAGCACCGCGGCGATGTGCCAATCTTGAGGCATGGCTTCACTGATCGAGGACTACGCCCTGCTCTCGAACATGCGCACGGGTCCGCTCGTCTCCCGCACCGGATCGGTCGACTGGCTGTGCGCCCCGCGCTTCGACTCCCCCTCGTTCTTCGGGGCCCTGCTGGGCGAGGCCGATCACGGGCGCTGGCTGCTCGCCCCCTCCTGCACGGTCGCCGACGAGGCCGGCGGGGAGGTGCTCGACGAGGAGGAGAGCGGGGCCCAGGTCGCGGAGCGGTTCTACGTGGAGAACACCTTCGTGCTGCAGACCGTGTGGGTGACGGACTCCGGTTCCGTGCGCGTCACCGACTTCCTCCCGCTGACCTCCCGCACGGATCTCATCCGCCGCGTGGAGGGCCTCACCGGGGAGGTCGAGATGTACCAGGAGCTGCGGGTCCGCTTCGGCTACGGCGCCGTGGTGCCCTGGGTCAGCCGCTTCGAGGGGGAGGAGGACCCCGAGGGCGGGGACCCCGCCCCGCCCATGCTCGTGGCCATGGCCGGGCCGGACGCGCTCGTGCTGCGCGGCGAGCCCCTGCCCGAGTCCTCCGACGACGACGTGCGCCGCCACCGCGGGACCTTCACGGTCTCCGCCGGCCAGGCCCGGGACTTCGTCCTGACCCACTTCCCGTCCCACCGCACCCCGCCGGCGCCGGTGGACGTCAACGAGCAGCTCACCCGCACCGTGGAGCTGTGGCAGGACTGGTCCGGGCTCTACACCCCGCCCGCCGCCGAGCAGGACGAGCCGGTGCACATCGTCCCGGTCCGCGGCCACGCCGTGGCCCGGCGCTCGGACGTGGTCCGGCGCTCGCTGCTCGTGGTGCGGGCCCTGATGCACCAGGAGACGGGTGGGCTGGTGGCCGCGCCCACCACCTCGCTGCCGGACGTGGTGGGCGGCGAGCGCAACTGGGACCACCGCTTCTCCTGGCTGCGGGACGCGGCGATGGCCCTGGAGATCATGCTCGACCACGACCACGACCGGGAGGCCGTGCAGCTGCGCAACTGGCTGCTGCGGGCCGTGGCCGGGGACCCCCACGACCTGCAGAACATCTACGGCGTCGCCGGGGAGCGCCGCGGCCGCGAGCACCAGCTGGACCTGCCCGGCTACGAGCGCTCCCGCCCGGTCCGCGAGGGCAACGGCGCGGCGGGCCAGCACCAGACGGACGCCGTGGGCCATGTCATGGTCGTGTTCGAGAAGCTTCGCCGGCGCGGGGCGGTGGAGGACCACCTCTCCTGGCCGCTCCAGCAGGCGATGCTGCGCTCGGTGGTGGAGAACTACGAGGTCAAGGACCAGGGCCTGTGGGAGATGCGCGGCGAGCGGCAGTACTACACGCACTCCCGGGTGCTCATGTGGGCGGCCCTGCAGTCCGGCGTGGACGCGGTGCGCCTGCACGGGCTGCCCGGGGACGCGCCGGTGTGGGAGCAGCTGCGGGACGCCCTGGCGGAGGAGATCTGGACGAGCGGCTACGACCCGGAGGTCGGCTCCTTCGTGCAGTACTACGGGTCGAAGGCCGTGGACGCCTCCCTGCTGCAGCTGCCGCAGGTGGGCTTCGTGGCCCACGACGACGAACGGATGCTGGGCACCGTGCGGCGGATCGAGGAGGAGCTGCGGCACCCGTGCGGGCTGATCCACCGCTACCGCAACGTCCTGGGGCCCGTGGACCCCGAGGACCCCGACGCCTACGCCGGGGTGATCGGCGTGGACGGGTTCTCGGGCCAGGACAACCCGCACCTCGGCGCGTCCCTGTGGCTGGCGGCCCAGTACGCCCGCTCCGGGCGCACCGACAGCGCCCGCAAGCTCGTGGACCTGGTCCTCTCCCGCGCCAACGACCTCGGCCTGCTGTCCACCGAGTGGTCGCCCGACCGGCGGCGGATGACGGGCAACTTCCCGCAGACCTTCGCCCACCTGGCCCTCGTCCAGGCGATGGACGCCCTGGACGCCGCACAGGGGCGCCGCACCGCGCCGGAGCCCCGGGAGGCCTCGGGGGTCACCCCGTGAGCCACACCTTCCCCGTCGGCTGGCGGAGCTCGCCGGCGGTGCGGATCGGGCTGTCCCTGTCCGTGGCCACCGGGCTGTACGGGATCTCCTTCGGCGCGCTGTCCGTGGCGGCGGGTCTGAGCTTCTGGCAGACGGTGGCGCTGTCCGCGCTCATGTTCACGGGCGGGTCCCAGTTCGCGTTCATCGGGGTGGTCTCCGGCGGCGGGGCCGGGGCCTCCGCGCTGGGTGCTGCGACCCTGCTCGGGGTGCGCAACGCCGTCTACGGCATGAGCATGAACGCCCTGGTCCGCCCCCGCGGCGGGCTCCGGCTGCTCGCCGCGCAGGTGACCATCGACGAGTCGAACGCGGCGGCGTCCTCCCAGACCCACCCCGTCGAGGAGAGACGGGGGTTCTGGACCGCGGGGGTCGGGGTGTTCCTGCTCTGGAACCTGTTCACCGTGGTCGGCGCCCTGCTCGGCAACGCCCTCGGCGATCCCGCCCGCTGGGGTCTGGACGGCGCCGCCGTGGCGGCCTTCCTCGGGCTGCTGTGGCCCCGGCTCAGCGCCCGGGAGCCCGTGGCCGTCGCGGTGGTCTGCGCCCTCGTCACGGCGCTGACCATCCCGGTGCTTCCGCCGGGGCTGCCGATCCTGGTGGCCGCGGTGGTCGCCGCGCTCCTCGGCCGCTCCCGCCGCCGGGGGGCCGGCGCGGCCGCGCCCGGCCGGACGGAGGCCGGGGCATGAGCATGTGGTTCTGGGTCCTCGCGGCGTGCGCGCTGGCCTACGGGCTCAAGCTCGTGGGCTACCTCGTGCCGGACCGGGTGCTGGACGACCCCCGGGTGGGACGGATGGCGGGCACCGTCACGGTGGGCCTGCTCGCCGCCCTCGTGGTGATGAACGCCTTCGGCTCCGGCCAGGCGCTGGTGCTCGACGCCCGGCTCGGGGCCCTGCTGGTCGCGGGGGTCGCCCTGATGCTGCGGGCGCCGTTCCTGCTGGTCGTCGTCCTGGGCGCGGCCGCGGCGGCCGTGCTGCGGCTGCTCGGGGCCGCCTGAGCCGCGTCCTCAGCCGGGGTCCGGGGCGTCCGGCGCGTCGAGGTCCCGCCAGAAGGCGTCGACCAGCGCGTTCCACTGCTCCGGGGCCTCCTGGAAGGGCTGATGGGATTCCTCCTCGAGCACCTGGAACCGGGCGCCGGGGATGAGGTCCGCGACGGCTCGGCAGAGCTCGGGCCGGGCCGTGACGTCCAGACCACCGGCCAGGACGTATGTCGGGACCGCGATCCGGGGCAGACGGTCGGTGGTCTCGTGGCGGAGGAATGCATCCAGATGGCGCTGCACGTTCTCCGCCGGCTGCGGGTACGGGAAGGCGAGCACCTCGTCGATGAACCGGCTCACGGTGCCGTCGTTGTGCGCCCGCGGCGTGTAGATGAACAGGAAGAACCACTCCAGGAACTCGCGCTCCCCGGGGGCGGCCCCGACCAGCCAGCCGACGAAGCGACCCCAGGACCGGAGGTAGGGGTCCGGGACCGACCAGGTGCTCTGCAGCACGAGGCTCCGGACCAGCTCCGGGTGGCGCAGCGCCAGCTCCTGCGCGATGATGCTGCCCCCGGAGAAGCCCGCCACGTGGGCGGCGGGGACGCCGAGGGCCCGGAGCACCCCGGCGGCGTCGTCGGCCATGGCCGCCACCGACACGGGGCCGCCGGGCATGGCGGTGCGTCCCGCCCCGCGGTTGTCGAAGGCGGTGAGCCGGTACCGGTCGGCCAGCCCGTCCAACTGGAACTGCCAGGACTCGACGGTGTCGCCCAGCCCTCCGATCAGCAGGACGTCGGGTCCGCTGCCCACCTGCTCCGTCCAGATCTCGAGCTCTCCGGCGCGCACGTGCTGTCCCACGGGTCTGCCCTCCTCCGCCGGGCTCGTCAGGCGGCGCTCGGCACGATGTTGTGGTTGAGCCGGAAGATGTTGCCCGGGTCGTAGCGATCCTTCAGCTCCACGAGCCGCCGGTGCGTCCGTTCCCCGTAGGCCAGCCGGGCCGCCTCGGGGGTGACGGGGCCCTGCTCGGCGCCGAGGAAGTTCACGTACTGGCCGAGCTCGGCGAACGGCGCCATGGCGGCGTGGGCCCTCCGGGCGAAGGCGGTCAGGCGGGCGTCCTCGGACGGGTCCTGCCAGTAGCCGTAGACGTTGAGCCAGTACCGCGATGACCGGTTGGGGAAGGCCGTCGCCCCGGCGGGCACCCGGCCGAAGAAGCCCTCCATGTGGTGGATGTCGATGCCGGTGCCGAACCAGGTGACCTCGGTGGCGAAGCCGAGCAGGGCGTCGATCACCTCGTCGTCGAGGCGGGAGAAGGAGGCGTTCTTCCAGTAGCCGCGTGCGCCCCGGGGGAAGAGCTCGTCCATGGCCGACTGCCACTCGGGCCACTGCACCGGGCCGACCTCCTCCTCGTCGGGCGGCGCGTCCGCGCGCAGGCGCTCGACCAGGCGCAGGCCGTCCTCGTGGTCGGGCGACATCCAGGCGAAGCCGACGATGAGGAACGGCTCGTCGCCCATGCCGAAGCCGGGCGGCAGGCGCAGGATCGAGATGATGCTGTTCATCTCGTCCGGCAGGTCCGCGGTCCAGCGGGCGTAGGCCTGCAGCGCGGTCCGCCACTGGGCCCGTCGGTAGAACAGGTTCCCGCCGAGCACGGACGGCGGCAGCCGCCGGGCGAGGAAGGTGAAGGAGGTCAGCACGCCGAAGTTCCCGCCCCCGCCGCGGATTCCCCAGAACAGGTCCGGGTTGCGCTCCGCGTCGACGTGCAGGTGCTCCCGGGTTCCGGTGATCACCTCGGCGCCGACGAGGTTGTCGAGGGTGAGACCGTTGCTGCGGGTCAGCCAGCCCACGCCGCCGCCCACGGTCAGGCCGGCGACGCCGGTGGCGCTCACCACGCCGAGGGGCACGGCCAGTCCGTGCGGGACGGTGGCGCGGTCGACGTCGGCGAGGGTCGCGCCGGGCTCCACGGTTACGTGCCGGGTCCCGGGGTCCACGTGCACCCGGCGCAGCGCGCTCAGGTCCAGGACGAGCCCGCCCTCCACCGTGCCGTGCCCGGCCACGTTGTGCCCTCCGCCGCGCACGGCCAGCGGCAGGCCCGTGTGCTGGGCCGTGGCCAGCACCGGGTCGATGTCCGCCACGGAGCCCACCCGGGCGACGGCGCGCGGCCGCACGTCGATCATGCCGTTCCAGACCCGCCGTGCCTCGTCGTAGAGAGGATCGTCGGGCTCGACCAGTGTGCCGGTCAGTCGGGTCCGCAGCGCCTCGAGCGCCCGCGAGACCTCGTCGTCATGTTCCCCACGGTCCACGATCCCCATCGGACTGGCTTCCTGTGTGCGGAGGCGCTCGCCCCCGGACGAACCTCTGCGATCGGCGGCGCGCACGCCACCGCCGACGACGCCGGTCCGGGCCGCCCTGGTCGTGCGCGTGGGCCGGGCCGGGGACGCGGGTCCGGTGCAGGACGCGGACCCGCGCACGATGGTGCCGGTCCCAGTCTAGGAACGGGTCGTGGGGAGGCACAACGGCCGGCGCGCAACAGGCCGGTCACGGTGGCCCCGCCCGGCTCCGGCCCGCCGCAGCGGTGTCCGTCCCGGTGCGGCGGACCTCAGGCGAGCGGCAGGACGGGCGGGATGATGCCGTCCTCGATGGCCCGCTTGTACAACTCGAGCTTGGTGCGCGCCGGGCGCTCCACGAGGGCGTACTTGCGCCGGATCCGCTTGAGGTGCTCCTCGACCGTGGACTCCGCGATCCGGAGCCGGGTGGCCACCTCCTGCTCCTGGAGGCCGTCCACGTAGAGCGAGAGCACCTCGCGCTCCCGGGCGGACAGCTTGGCCGGGGCCCGGCTGGGCAGCTCCGCGAGGGAGGCCTGGAGGCCGTCGCTCACGAAGTGGCCCAGCTGCTTGGCCAGCCGCATGGTCCGGAAGACCGCCTTGATCGGCTCGCACTTGCCCACCGCACCCGAAGCCCCGCACGTGAAGGCCGAGCGGACGCGGACGAGCTCGTCCGGCGGCGTGAGGACCACCACGGTGTGCTCGTGCGCGACGAGGTCGGTGATGTTCTGCACCAGGGTGCGGCCGTCCTGGGTGTTGAGGCTCAGGAGCACCACGGCGGCCTCCGCCGCGTTCTGGGCCAGGAACTCCGGGACCGTCCCCGCCACGGTGCCGATCCGCACCCCGTGCTCGGGGTGCTCCAGGGACTCCCGCTGCATCGCGATGCGGGTCATGGGCTGGGGGCTGACGACGGCGGCGGTCAACATGGTGGGCTCCTAGACGTCTTCCGCGCAATGGTGGGCGGGGCCTCCGGAGCCGAGGGTGGCCGGCTCGTCCCGGCGGGCGGATCGTGCTCGGAGGTCGGTTCCGCCCGGCCCACTGTATGTCGACGGATGCATACATGACGTTGCGAAGCGGGGACCGTTCGATGCGGCATGCTCGCGGCGAATCACCCTCGGCGGAGGCTGTGGACTGTTCCCCTCCACGATGGCGGACCGACTTGCGCACGGGCAAGGGCTATCCGTGCGGACCTGCAACTCCGTACGCCCCATCCACTACCGGGGGGCGTGCACGAGCAGCCGCGGCGAAGTTTGGGACAATGGCACCCGCCATCCCCGAGGAAAGAGTGAGCCAGCATGCGCGTAGCGGTACTGAATGACATCGGCCAGCCGAGCTACCACGTCGGCGACGAGGCGATGGCGCACGCGGCCGTCGCGGAGCTGCAGGTGCGCGGTGTCACTGACGTGCTGTTGCTGACGCGGGACGAGGAGCACACCCGGCACTTCTTCGGTGCCGGCATCGCCACGGCCAGGACCTTGGAGTTCCCGTGGCAGCCGGCGGAAAGGAGGCGTCACCTGCAACGGGTTCTGGCCGTGATAGCCGGGAATACCGCAGCACTGCCGCCTGAGGATCCGGTCCACGCCCTCCTGGAGCAACTACGGGATGTCGACGCCTTGCTCGTGGCGGGAGGGGGCAATCTCAACTCGACCTACGGATGGCTGCTCTACGAGAGGGCTGCCATCGTCAGGATCGCCTCCGCGCTGGGCAAGCGCGTGGTGGTGAGCGGGCAAACGCTGGGCCCGGTCCTGTCGGACGCCGACACCCCTGTGCTCAAAGAGCTGCTGGAGGCCTCCGCCCTGGTGGGCCTGAGGGAGTCCCGCTCCCTGGCGCTCGCCCGGCGGCTGTGTCCTGACCACCCTGCACTCCACGGCGGCTACGACGATGCCACTTTCATCGCGGAGGGCCCCGTCGGCAGGCCATCCGGCGACGATGCCGAAGCAGGAGCGCGCTCCTCCGTCCAGATCGACGCGCCCGGCCCTGATGGAGGGCCCCGGAAGATTCTCGCCGTGGAGGCCGAAGGGTCCGAGAAGTCCGGTCGACCTCGCATCGTTGCGACCTTCGCCCCGGGCAGCGGTCCATTCGAGCCGGAGGAGGCGGCCGCCGCGTACGCGGCTCTGCTCGATGCGCTCGTGCGCCGCACTGGAGCGACAGTCTCCTTCCTGCCCCACATGGCGCACCCGGGCCAGGGCGACGGCGACGAGGCTTTCCACGCGCAGGTGGCCGGGCTCATGACCAGTGGCGCGGAGCTGCAGACGATCGACTCCGCCCGGCGCACCGCCGAGCTGACCGCCTCGGCCGACTATGTCGTCACCTCCCGCTACCACCCTGTCGTCTTCGGCCTGACCGGGGGCGCTACGGTGCTCCCGGTCGCCGTGGACACATATGCCGATGTTCGTATGCAAGGGGCACTGGATAACTGGGGGTTCGCTGAGCAAGCCGTCCCGCTGGCTGCTCTCCTGACTCCCGGTGACAACGCTTGGGACACCCACGCCGCGGTGCAGCAGTGGGCCGCAGAGGCCGTCGAGCGACGCGAGGCCGTCCATCTGGCGCTGACTGAGACAGTGCCGCACGTCCGGTCCCAGTACGGGCAGTGGTGGGACGCCGTTGTGGACGTCCTCGGCGGCGGCCGCCCGAACAACCTGCCCACCGCGGTGAGTGCGCCGCCTCGGGGCGTCGGCGCGCAACTGCCGGCCGCCCTGCGCCACCGGTACACGACGCCGCAGGTGCCCTCCGAACGGCCCGCGGTGGCGATCGTGATGCGCACCAAGGACCGCTCCGTCCTACTGCGTCGCGCGCTCGACGACGTTCTGCTGCAGACGTTCACCGACTGGCGGCTCGTGGTGGTCAACGACGGTGGGGCGCCCGGGCCGGTGGACGAACTCATCGCCCGGCGCGCCGACGCCTTCGCCGGCCGCGCCACCGTGCTGCACCACCGGCGCTCGGTGGGCATGGAGGCAGCCACCAATCGGGGCCTGCGAGCCCTGGACTCCGAATTCGTGGTCGTCCATGATGACGACGACCAGTGGCATCCCACCTTCCTCCAGCGCACAGTGGCGCACCTCGAGGACCCTCGTACCACCGACGACGGGGTGATGGTGCGGACCGTGATCGTCTACGAAGAGGTCGAAGGGGATTCTGTCATCGAGCGAGGACGCGAGATCCTCGAACCCGACCTCCGATCGATCACCCTGGTCGACCTCATGAAGGCGAACCGTGGAGTGCCCATCTCCTTCCTCTATCGACGTGCCGTGCACGGAGTGCTCGGAGACTACGACGAGTCCTTGCCGGTCGTGGGCGACTGGGAGTTTCATCTCCGGTTCGTGCAGACGTTCACCATCGGCTTCCTCGACGGGCGTCCGCTGGCGATCTGGAACCAGCGTCCCGGCCAGACAGGCCCTCTGCGCAACTCGGTCTTCGATCCCTCCCACGCTCACCACACCTACGACCTCCAGGTGCGCGAGCGCCATTTCCAGCAGTGGGTGGACGAGAACGGCATCGGCCTGCCCCTGTACCTCACCAAGGCGGTGGAAAGGGAGGCGGTGAGCCTGCATCACAGGATGGACCGTTCCGAGGAACTCGCCCGGGAGCTGCTCGATCTGGTGCGTCACCAGAACGAGCGGATCGCGGTGCTGGAGAACGTGGTCGCGGACAACAGTTTCTTCGGCTATCTCAAACGGAAATGGCGCAGGCTCGTCCGCCGTTGAGCTGGACCGCCGGAGGGGCATCGCCTCCCGTGCCCCCGGTCGCGCGCCGGTGTCCCCACATGTGGGGGTTCTCAAACGCGCGATATTCCGATGAGATCATCACTATTGCAAACATATGCATGGTTGTTGTCGGCCTTGGCTGCAGGCCGTGGGCGGAGCGGATCGGGGTCCGCGCTCGCCGACAACGTTCAACACATCGGGGGAGTCTCATGTACCAGCAATGCCGAACGTCCATGGCCGTCAAGGTCGCTGCGGGAGCGGTGGCAGTCACCATGCTGGGCGGATTCGCGCCCGCCCAGGCGGTCCCCCAGCCACCCGCGGCCCTGTCGCAGTCGATGGTCTCGGTCGCGAGCGCGGTGCAGCTCAGCGACGTCGCGAACAACCAGTACCGGACCCAGATCCAGTGGCTGGCCGACCGGGGCATCACCACGGGTTGGCCCGACGGCACCTTCCGGCCGCTGTCGCCGGTCAATCGTGACGCGATGGCTGCGTTCCTGTACCGACTGGCCGGCCAGCCGGACTTCCAAGCACCGGCCGAGTCTCCGTTCGAGGACGTGCCCACGACCAACCAGTTCTACAAGGAGATCACCTGGGCGCACGACCGGGGCATCACCACCGGCTACGAGGACGGAACGTTCCGGCCGCTGCAGTCGATCAACCGCGACGCGATCGCCGCCTTCATGTACCGCTACGCGGGTGAGCCCGAGCACACCGCCCCTGCCGAGTCCGAATTCATCGACATCGTTCCCGGCCAGCAGTTCTACAAGGAGATCCACTGGCTGGAGTCCATGGGCATCACCACTGGCTGGACGGAGTCGGACACGATCCGCACCTTCCGGCCGCTGCAGCCGATCGCGCGCGACGCCATGGCTGCGTTCCTGTATCGGTACGCTGTCCCGGCCGACGGGATGCCGGCGTACCTGACGGAGCTCACGCCGTTGGTCGAGACCGAGCACTTCGTTCCGTGGGGGGACGCCGGGGTCGACGGCTCCACCTACCCGAACTCCGTCATGACCACTGTGCTCAACGACGACGTCCCCCAGGCCGTCTCCTACGACCTGGCGGCCAAGTACGACCGGTTCCAGGCCGTGCTGGGTGTCAGCGACATGAGTCTCAGCACCCAGGGCACTTTCCGGTACGAGGTCTTCGGCGATGGCGAGCTGCTCAGCGCCCAGGAGGTCGCCTTCGGCGCGACGGCTCCCGTCGATGTGCCGGTCACGGGGGTGAGGACCCTGGAGATCAAGGTGACCCGTCTGCAGGGTGGCGAGCAGTCCTCGGCCGGCGTCCTGGGCAGTGTCCGCCTCGTCATCGGGGCGCAGCCTCTGCCCACGGCCGCGGTCGAGGAGGCGCCCTCGGCCGGCTACCTCGCCGAGCTCCAGGCCGTGGTGGACGACATGTTCTACGCCGGGGGCGCGACGATCGGCGGGACCGCCTACCCGAACTCGATCACCCGCGCGATGACCGCGGAGAACTCCACCTCCTCCACCGAGTACAACCTGAGCCGCGACTACACGACCTTCAGCGGCCATCTGGGACTCGACGACGAGCTCACCGAAGATTCCTCGGCGGAGTACGCGGTGAAGTTCTTCGTGGACGGCACGGAGAAGTTCACCACGACTGTCACGGCTGGTGCCGCCACGGACTTCTCCGTGGACGTGCAGAACGGCCTGCGCCTGAAGATCGAGGTGACCCGCACCGGGGGTGGCGCCGGGGACTCCGTGCTCGTGATCGGCGATCCGCGCCTCACTCCCTGACCGCGGAGCAGCGTCCCACGGCGACGTGCAGGGCCGTGCACGGGACGCGCCGCCCTCTCCATGGGGCCGGACGGCGCGTCCCTTCCGATGATCAGCAGGCTGTGCCATGCTTCACACTGGCACAGGGACGCGGGCCCAGGCGGCATCGATCCGGCCCGCGCCTGCCGGACGTCGACACGAGGAGTGGGGTTATGGGCTGGCTGGATCGAGAGCACACGGTGGCACCCCCGGGCTTCAACCGCTGGCTCATACCTCCGGCCGCCCTGGCGGTGCACCTGTGCATCGGCCAGGCCTACGCCACGAGCGTGTACAAGACCGCGCTGGTGGAGCACTTCGACGCGAGCCTCACGGAGATCGGCATCATCTTCTCCATCGCGATCGTCATGCTGGGCCTGTCCGCGGCCGTCTTCGGTACGTGGGTGGACACCAACGGGCCCCGCAAGGCGATGTTCACCGCCGCCCTGCTGTGGTCCGGCGGGTTCCTGGTGGGTGCGGCCGGGATCTTCACCGAGCAGCTGTGGCTGGTCTATCTCGGCTACGGCGTGATCGGCGGGATCGGCCTGGGCATCGGCTACATCTCTCCGGTCTCCACGCTGATCAAGTGGTTCCCGGACCGCCCGGGACTGGCCACGGGCATGGCGATCATGGGCTTCGGCGGCGGCGCGCTGATCGCCAGCCCGCTCTCCGCGGCGCTGCTCAACGCCTACGACCCGGAGTCCGGCGGTCAGGGGTGGGTCGCGAGCGGCGACGCCGTGGGCAAGCTTTTCCTGACCCTCGCCGTCGTCTACCTCGCCTACATGCTCTTCGGGGCGTTCACCATCAAGGTCCCCGCCGACGGCTGGAAGCCCGAGGGCTTCGACCCGTCCACGGTCGAGACGAAGGCGCTCGTCACCAAGAACCACGTCTCCGCGAACAACGCGATCCGGACCCGGCAGTTCTGGCTGGTGTGGATCGTGCTGTTCTGCAACGTCACGGCCGGCATCGGCATCCTCGAGCAGGCCGCCCCCATGATCCAGGACTTCTTCCGCCAGGCGGACGGCGCGTCCCTCGTGACCGCCGGGGTGGCCGGCGGGTTCGTCGGGCTGCTGTCCATCGGCAACATGGGCGGGCGCTTCGTGTGGTCGACGACCTCGGACGTCCTGGGGCGCAAGCGCATCTACATGATCTACCTGGGCGTGGGGGCGGTCCTCTACACCGTGCTGGCCCTGTTCGGGTCGAGCTCCACGCTCCTGTTCGTGCTGCTGGCCTTCGTCATCATCTCCTTCTACGGCGGCGGCTTCGCCACGGTGCCGGCCTATCTGCGGGACCTCTTCGGGACGTTCCAGGTCGGGGCCATCCACGGCCGGCTGCTCACGGCCTGGTCCGCCGCCGGCGTCGCCGGGCCCCTCATCGTGAACGCGTTCCTCGACGCCCAGGGCACCCCCGGGGAGCTCACCGCGCAGGCCTACCAGCCCGCGCTGCTGACCATGGTCGGACTGCTCGTCGTGGGCTTCGTCGCCAACCTCCTGGTCAAGCCCGTGGACGCCCGCTACCACGAGCCCGACACCGCCCCGTCCGACACCAAGATCCTCGCGAAGGAGGCATGACATGAGCCGTGCACGACTGGCACTCGGCTGGGTCCTCGTCGGGGTCCCGCTGCTCTACGGGATCACCCAGACCGCCCTCAAGGTCACCGCCCTCTTCGTCTGATCCGCCGCGCAGGGTCCCGGCCGGCGGGTGCGCCCCGCCGCGGGCGCACCCGCCGGCCGTCCGCACCGGCCCGGATTCCTGGCACGATGGAGCCAGACCGCCACGGACCTCCGGGGCGGCCGCCGATCCGGCACCCGTACCGACGACAAGGGGACCCCATGACCGAGCACGACCCGAGCGGGGTGCCGGTGGCCCAGTTGCAGGAGCTGCTGCTGGAGTCCGAGGACATCACCGCGTTCCTCGACGAGTTCACCGCGACCATGGCCCAGGCCCTGTCCACCGACGGGGACGAGGTGTGGTGCGCGGTGGCGCTGCTGCGGCCGCGGCGCTCGGCCACGGTGGCCTCCTCCAGCCCGCGGGCCGAGGCCCTGGACGAGATCCAGTACCACTACGGCGACGGGCCGTGTCTGGCCGCCGCCCGCGAGCACCGGGTGGTGCACGTGGAGGACACCAGCGCGGACACCCGCTGGCCGGACTACGGGAAGGCCGCGGCCGCGGCCGGGATCGGCGCCGCCCTGGGCGTGCCCCTGGAGCTCGGGGGAGAGGCGGCCGCCGGGCTGAACGTCTACGCCGAGCGGCCCGGGACCTTCGACGCGGCCACCATCGAGGTCGTCACTCGCCAGGTGGCCTCGGTGTCGGCGTCGCTGGCGCTGGCCGTGCGCCTGGCCCGCCACCGCGACACCGAGACCGACCTGCGGGCTGCGATGGAGTCCCGCACCACCATCGACCTGGCCGTGGGCATCGTGATGGCCCAGAACCGCTGCAGCCAGGAGCGGGCCGTGCAGATCCTCCGGGCCGCCTCCAGCCACCGCAACGTGAAGCTGCGCAACCTGGCCGCCGATCTGGTCGCCACCGTGTCCCAGGGGCCGACCAGCACCCACTTCGACGGCTGAGCGACCCTGCGGGGTGCCGTGCCCTCGCCGCCCGCCGCGGGATCAGCTCCGCCGCTGCGCCGCCGGCCGGGCGGCCTCGTGCAGGGCCGGGTAGGACGGCCCGTGAGCGCCGAGCACGGCCAGCCCGCGCCGGACGTTGTAGTACACGTCCCGCAGCGTCCAGGTGCGCAGCGCCGTGCGCTCCCGCCGCGGCACGGACAGTCTCCCCACGGTGGCGAGGAGGACGAGCAGCACCAGGATGTAGACTCCGCCGGCCATGAGGGGCTCCTTCTCGCGACCGATGTCGCGTAATGGTCTAAAATCACTACGCCACTCACGCTAGGCCTGGAAAGGATAAGTAGTCAAGTGCATTTTGCCTATGACACCGAGGACGTCCTCGAGTTCGACGTGGCGCTGCTCAACACCGCCCCCGGCGCCTCCCGCTCCGGGGAGGAGGAACTGGTGGACACCGAGCAGCTGCGGTTCCTCCTCGCGGAGCACGGCTGGTCCGGGCGCTTCGACCGCGACGAGCAGGAGCTGTCCGACGTGCTGGGGGTGCGGCACGACCTGCGCCGCATCTGGGCCCTGGAGCGGGACGCCATGGTGGCGGCGGTCAACGCCGTCCTGGACACCGACGACGTCGCCCCGCAGCTCGCGCGGCACGACGGCAAGGACTGGCACCTGCACGCCTCTCCGTCCCACGCGCCCCTGGCCACCCGGCTGCGCCTGGAGTCGGCCTTCGCCCTGGTGGACGTGATCCGCTCGGGCGAGACCGACCGGCTGCGGGTGTGCGAGGCCGAGGACTGCGAAGGGGTGCTCCTGGACCTCTCCCGCAACCGCTCCAAGCGCTTCTGCAGCCAGCGCTGCGCCAACCGCACCAACATGACGGCCTACCGCCGGCGCCGGGCCGAGGGCACGGAGCAGGGCGGCGGGATGTCCGACGCCGGCGGCTGAGGCGGCTCAGGCCCCGGCGCCGCCCCGCCCCTCGGTCGGACCGCCGTCCGCGTCCTCGGGCCGCGTGCCGGCCTCGGCGCCGCCCCGGTCCCCGGCCTCGCCCCGGGCCGAGGCGGCTTCCCCGGCTCCGTGGCCGAGGAAGCCCCGCAGCAGCGCCGCGGTGCCCTCCAGGTGGGCCAGGGCCGCGGCCCGGGCGGCGGGCGCGTCGCCGGTGAGGACGGCGTCCGCGATCTCGCGGTGCTGGCGGTCGGAGTGCTCCAGGTTGACCGGCAGCACCGGGATGCGGTCCAGCAGGTCGCTCGCCCGCGAGCGGACCTCCGCGACCGCCCGGACCAGGCTGGGGCAGCCGCCGAGCTCGGCCACGGCGATGTGGAACCGCGCGTCGGCGGGGCGGTAGTCCTCCGGGGGGCTCTCCTCGACCTGACGGAGGCAGGCCCGCAGATGGCTGCGTGCCGCAGCGCTCAGCGCGGCCCGGGCGGCGAGCTCGGCCGCCGCGGGCTCCACCACGGCGCGGAAGACGATCACGTCCTCGACCTCCGCGGGGTCCACGCGGGGGAGGTCCTCGTCCGGCAGGGCGGTCCGCCCGGTGACGAAGGTCCCCCCGTACCGGCCGCGCACCACCTCGAGCACGCCCGCCGCCTGGAGCTCGCGCAGGGCCTCCCGCAGCGTGGCGCGCGAGATGCCCAGCAGGGCCGCCGTCTCCCGCTCCGGCGGGAGCCGCTCGCCCCGGCGGAACAGGCCGAGGCGGATCGAGTCCAGAATCCGCTCGACGGCCTCCTCGAAGGCGTTGCCCTGCCGGACGGGCCGGATCAGCGGGTGCTGGACGGGGTCGCTCACGGTCGTGCACCTCCTCGCGCTCGGTCCTGCGCCCATCGTGCCACGGCCGCGCCGGCCGGCCGGTGCCTGGCCCCCGGCGGCGGGCGGTCGCGGCCCGCAGGGTCTTGACGGCCCCCGGTCGACCCCACAGACTGTCAGCACCGACGCCATATGTCTGTTTTCAGACCTTTGCGGAATCCGGAGGGATCGTCCCATGCCCGACTCCCCAGCACAGCCGACGCGCACCGACGAGTACTTCCAGCACCGCCAGCTCCGGTCCGGGGCGGCGGGCTGGGTCCTGCTGGCGGGCCTGGGCATCGCCTACGTCATCTCCGGGGACTTCTCCGGCTGGAACATCGGGCTGTCCCAGGGCGGGTGGGGCGGGCTGCTGATCGCCTTCGTGCTCATGGGCCTGATGTACACCTGCATGGTGTTCGGCCTCGCCGAGCTCTCCTCCACGCTGCCCACGGCGGGCGCCGGCTACGGCTTCGCCCGCCGCGCCCTCGGCCCGCTGGGCGGCTTCGCCACCGGGATGGCCGTGCTCATCGAGTACGCCGTGGCCCCGGCGGCGATCGCGACCTTCATCGGCGGCTACATCGAGGCCCTCGGCCTGTTCGGGATCACCAACTCCTGGCCCGTCTACCTGGTCACCTACCTCGTGTTCATGGGCATCCACATGTACGGGGTCGGCGAGGCGCTCAAGCTGATGTTCGGCATCACGGTGATCGCGGTCCTCGCGCTCGGGGTGACCGTCGTCGCGCTCGTACCGCACTTCGACACCGCGAACCTCTTCGACATCGTCCCGGACGACGCGGTGGGGGCGAGCGCGTTCCTGCCCATGGGCTGGGCCGGGGCGATGGCGGCGCTCGTCTACGGCATCTGGTTCTTCCTCGCGATCGAGGGCGTGCCGCTGGCCGCCGAGGAGACCGCCGACCCCCGCCGGGACATGCCGCGCGGGATCATCGTGGCCATGGCCTTCCTGCTGGTCTCGGGGGCGCTGATGCTCGTCCTGGTGCCCGGCGCTGCTGGCGCGGAGGCGATGAGCACCTCGGACAACCCGCTGCCGGAGGCGATCCGCACGGTCGCCGGGCAGGACAGCGTGATGGCGAACATCGTCAACTACGCCGGCCTCGCCGGGCTGGTGGCGAGCTTCTTCTCCATCATGTTCGCCTACTCCCGGCAGCTGTTCGCCCTCTCCCGGGCCGGCTACCTGCCCCGCTGGCTCTCGCTGACCGGCAAGCGCAAGACCCCCTGGGTGGCGCTCATCGTGCCGGGCACCATCGGCTTCGTGCTCGCGGCCGCGACCGGCGACGGCGGGCTGCTCATCAACATCGCGGTGTTCGGCGCCACCGTCTCCTACGTGCTGCTCAACCTCTCCCACATCGTGCTGCGGGTGCGCGAACCCGACCTCCCGCGCGGCTACCGCACCCCGGGCGGCACGGTCACCACCGGCATCGCCCTGGTGCTGGCCCTCGTGGCGGTGGTCGCCACCTTCCTGGTCGACGTGGTCGCGGCCTCCATCACCGCCCTCGTGTTCGTGGTCTTCCTCGCCTACTACTGGTTCTACAGCCGGCACCACCTCGTGGGCCACGCCCCCGAGGAGGAGTTCGCGCAGATCCGCACCGCCGAGGCCGACCTGCACTGACCACCCGGGCGCGGCACCGCCGCGCACCCTCCCACCCCTCCAGCGACGAAGGACCGGACCCATGACCGAGACGCCCCAGCACCCCCGCAACGCCAGGATGCTCACCGTCGAGCAGCTGCGCCGGCACGTCGCCGACGGGCTGGTGGACACCGTGGTGCTCGCCTTCACCGACATGCAGGGCCGGCTGCAGGGCAAGCTCAACCACGCGCAGTTCTTCCTGGACTCCGTGCTGGGCGAGGGCGCCGAGGGCTGCAACTACCTGCTCGCGGTGGACACGGAGATGAACACGGTGGGCGGCTACTCGATCAGCAGCTGGTCCTCCGGCTACGGGGACATGGAGTTCGACATGGACCTGGACACCATCCGGCTGATGCCCCACAACCCGGGGCAGGTGATGATCCAGTGCGATCTCACCGGCCACGACGGCCGGCCGATCCCCATGTCCCCGCGGGCCATGCTGCGCCGCCAGCTCGACCGCGCCCGGGACATGGGCTTCCGGATGGTCACCGGCACCGAACTGGAGTTCTGCGTCTACGACACGACCTACGAGGACGCGTGGGCCTCCAACTACCAGCGGCTGGTGCCGGCCAACCAGTACAACGTGGACTACTCCGTGCTCGGCTCCCAGCGCGTCGAGCCCCTGCTCCGGGAGATCCGCAACGCGATGTACGCGGCCGGCATGACGGTGGAGTCGGCCAAGGGCGAGTGCAACCTCGGCCAGCACGAGATCGCCTTCCGCTACGACGACGGCATGGTCACCGCGGACAACCACGTGGTCTACAAGCTCGCCTCGAAGCAGATCGCCCACCAGCAGGGGAAGTCCATCACCTTCATGGCCAAGCCCAACGAGCGCGAGGGCAGCTCCTGCCACATCCACATGTCCCTGCGCGGCACCGACGGGGAACTCGTCTTCTGGGACGAGGAACGCCGTGCGCGCAGCGCCACCTACGACCGGTTCATCGCCGGGGTGCTGCGCACCATGCGGGAGTTCGCGCTGTTCTACGCGCCCACCATCAACTCCTACAAGCGCTTCGCCAAGGGCAGCTTCGCCCCCACCTCGGTGGCCTGGGGCATCGACAACCGCTCCTGCGCCGTGCGCCTCGTCGGCAGCGGAGCGGGCGCCCGGATGGAGAACCGGGTGCCCGGCGGGGACGTCAACCCCTACCTGGCGCTGGCCGCGATGCTGGCCTCCGGGCTGCACGGCATCGAGCAGGAGCTCGAGCTGGAGCCGATGACCGAGGGCAACGCCTACGAGTCCGACGCCCCCGTGGTGCCCTCCACCATGCGCGAGGCCCGGGACCTGCTGGCCGGCTCACAGCTCGCGCGCGAGCTGTTCGGCGAGGACGTCGTCGAGCACTACGTGCACTACGCGGACGTGGAGCTGGACGCCTTCGAGTCCGCCGTCACCGACTGGGAGCTGCGCCGTGGCTTCGAGCGCCTCTGAGCCGTTCCGCGCGGGGTACCGTCCCCGGATCGCCCTGACCACCTACTACCAGGAGGGGTCGTGGGGGGTCTGGAACTCGGTGGCCGCGATCGTCCCGGGCGCCTACGTGGAGGCCGTCGCCGCCGCCGGCGGGACGCCCCTGCTGCTGCCCCCGGTCGGCACGGACCCGGAGGTGCTGGGGCTCGTGGACGGGCTGATCGTGATCGGCGGCGTCGACGTGGACCCGCGGTTCTACGGCGCCGAGCGGCACGAGCTGACCTCCTCGCAGCCCTCCCGGGACGAGCACGACCTCGCCCTGACCCGGGCCGCGCTCGAGCGCGGGCTGCCGCTGTTCGCGATCTGCCGCGGCGCCCAGATCCTCAACGTCGCGCTGGGCGGCACGCTGATCCAGCACCTGCCGGACGTCAACGAGAACGCGGAGCAGTACCAGCCCGAGCCCGGCCGCTACGGGCAGGTCGCCTTCCGCACCGAGCCCGGCAGCCGCTGCCGGGAGCTGCTCGGCGCGGCGGCGGAGTCCCCCTGCTACCACCACCAGGCCCTGGACGAGGTCGCGGAGGGGCTGGTCGTCACCGCCCGCGCCGCGGACGGGACGATCGAGGCCGTCGAGACCACCGCGGGGGGCTGGGCCCTCGGCGTCCAGTTCCACCCGGAGGAGAACCGGAAGGACCCCCGCCTGTTCGAGGGCTTCGTCGCGGTGGCCCACGACCACGCCCGCGGGCGCACCCCCTCCGGCGGCCCCGCCGGGGCCCTGCACCGAGAGGACACCTGCACCCCATGACCAGCACGCAGATCATCGACCCCACCACCGAGGAGGTCATCGGCACCGTCGCGCTGACCTCGCTCGAGGAGACGGACGCGGCCGTCGACCGGGCGCACCGGGCCTTCCGGACCTGGCGGGACGTGGCCCCGGGCGACCGCGCCCGGCTGCTGCGCCGCTTCGCCGACGCGGTCGACGCCGACCTCGAGCACCTCGCGGCCCTGGAGGTGCGCAACGCCGGGCACACCATCGGCAACGCCCGGTGGGAGGCCGGCAACGTCAGGGACGTGCTCGCCTACTACGCCGGAGCCCCGGAGCGGCTCTCCGGCCGGCAGATCCCGGTGCCCGGCGGGGTCAACCTCACCTTCCACGAACCGCTGGGGGTCGTGGGCGTGATCGTGCCCTGGAACTTCCCCATGCCCATCGCCGGGTGGGGCTTCGCCCCGGCGCTGGCCGCCGGCAACACGGTGGTGCTCAAGCCGGCGGAGCTCACCCCGCTGACCGCCGTCCGGCTCGGGGAGCTCGCGCTCGAGGCCGGGCTCCCGGAGGGCGTGCTCACGGTGCTGCCCGGCAAGGGCTCGGTGGTCGGGGAGCGGTTCGTGACCCACCCCGCCGTCCGGAAGGTCGTCTTCACCGGCTCCACGGAGGTCGGCCGGCGGATCATGGCCGGGTGCGCGGACCAGGTCAAGCGCCTGACCCTGGAGCTGGGCGGGAAGAACTCCAACATCGTGTTCGCCGACGCCGACCTCGAGCAGGCCGCCGCGACCGCCCCCGCCGGGGCCCTCGACAACGCGGGCCAGGACTGCTGCGCGCGCTCGCGCGTGCTCGTCCAGCGCACCGTGCTGGACCGTTTCCTGGAGCTGCTCGAACCGGCCGTGCGGGACTTCACGTGCGGGAACCCGTGGTCCGAGGACACGCGGATGGGGCCGCTGGTCTCCGCCGCCCACCGGGACGCGGTGGCCGCGTACCTCGACGACGACGCGCCGGTCGCCTTCCGCGGGACCGCCCCGGAGGGTCCCGGGTGGTGGTTCCCGCCGACCGTGCTCACTCCCGCGCCCGGGTCCCGGGTGTTCCGGGAGGAGATCTTCGGGCCGGTGATCGCCGTGGTGCCCTTCGAGGACGAGGCGGACGCGGTCCGGATCGCCAACGACACGGAGTACGGGCTGTCCGGATCGATCTGGACGCGCGACGTCGGGCGGGCGCTGCGGGTCTCCCGCGCCGTCGAGGCCGGCAACCTGTCGGTCAACTCGCACGCCTCGGTGCGCTACTGGACCCCCTTCGGCGGGTTCAAGCAGTCCGGCTTCGGCCGGGAGCTCGGCCCGGACGCACCCCAGGCGTTCACCGAGACCAAGAACGTCTTCCTCGCCACCACGCCGTGAGGACCGGTCCGTCCGGCTCCCCCCGCCCCGCCCCCACCACCGAAGGAGAACCCATGGAGGTCAACGCCCGCCGTCTGGTCGGCCGCAGCGCCGTCATCACCGGAGGCGCCAGCGGCATCGGTCTCGCCGCGGCCCGCCGTCTGGCCGCGGAGGGCGCCCACGTCGTCGTCGCGGATCTGAACGCGGCAGCCGGGGAGGCGGCCGCGGCGGAGGTCGGTGGCCTGTTCGTGCGCACCGACGTGACGCAGGAGGACGACGTGGTCGCGCTCTACGCGGCGACGCACGAGGCCTACGGGTCCGTGGACGTCGCGTTCAACAACGCCGGGATCAACCCGACGGACGACGGGTCGGTCCTCGACACCGGCCTCGACGCGTGGCGCAGGGTGCAGGAGGTCAACCTCACGAGCGTGTTCCACTGCTGCAAGCACGCCCTGCCCTACATGCGGGAGCAGGGCCGCGGCTCGATCGTCAACACCGCGTCCTTCGTGGCGGTGATGGGGGCGGCGACCTCCCAGATCTCCTACAGCGCCTCCAAGGGCGGGGTGCTGTCGATGAGCCGGGAGCTGGGCGTGCAGTTCGCCCGGGAGGGCATCCGGGTCAACGCCCTGTGCCCAGGCCCGGTCAACACCCCCCTGCTGCAGGAGCTGTTCGCCGCGGACCCCGAGCAGGCGCAGCGCCGGCTCGTGCACGTCCCGGCGGGGCGGTTCGCGGAGCCGGCGGAGATCGCCGCGGCGGTGGCGTTCCTGGCCAGCGACGACGCCTCCTTCGTCAACGCCACCACGTTCCTGGTGGACGGAGGGATCGCCGGGGCCTACGTGACGCCCGTGTGACGTCGTGGCGTCCTCTGTCCGGTGGGGCCGTGTCCGGCGGCGCGGGCGGGCCTACCCCGGGGCGGAACCGTCCTGCGCGCCCGGGCCGTAGAGGGCGGCGACGTCCGTGGACTCGAGCCACCTGCTGTAGGTGGGCGACTGCGGCCAGCCGCTGGGGGAGTCCTGCCACTCCTCCTGGCGTCCCCAGGGCAGCAGGTCGATCAGGGGGAAGGTGTGGCTGACCTGTTCGACGCCGCGGCCGCTGCTGTGCCACGTGCGGTAGACGGTGTCGCCGTCCCGGAAGAACACGTTCAGGGCGAAGCCGCCTCCTGGAGGAGCTCCGACGTCGGTGCCGAAGGGACTGTCGGCGGTCGAGTACCAGTCCATCCGGTTGCCGACGCGGCGGCGGTAGGCGAGGGCCTCGTCGATCGGCCCCTGGGTGACGACCACGAACCGGGCGTCGTAGTCGTCGAGGAAGTCCAGGCGGGTGAACTGCGAGGTGAAGCCCGTGCAGCCGCCGCACTGCCAGGCCTCGCCGGGGAACCACATGTGGTGGTAGGTGATGAGCTGGCGCCGTCCGCCGAACACGTCGACGAGCCGCACCGGCCCCTCCGCGCCCTCCAGGGTGTGGTCCGGCAGCTCGACCATGGGCAGCCGGCGACGCTGCGCCGCGATCGCGTCCAGCTCCCGGGTGGCGGCCTTCTCCCGGACGCGCAGGGCGTTCAGCTCTCGTCGCCAGGTGTCCTCGTCGACCACACGGGGCCGTCCTTCACCGATCATGACGGTTCCTCCTCCGGCCGCCGGCCCGGGACCGGCCGGTACGCGGCATAGGTGACACCGGAGCCGAACGACCGGGCGTCGAGCAGCCGGAGCTCCGGGATGACGTGTCCGTCCGGGAACAGCCGTCGTCCGCGGCCCTGGACGGCGGGGTGGACGAAGAGCCGGTACTCGTCGACGAGCCCGGCCTCGATCAGCGCGTGGGTCAGGGTGATGCTGCCGGTGCACACGATGTCCTTGCCGGGCCGGTTCTTGAGGGCCCTGACCTGCTCGACGGGGTCGCCGGCGAGGACCGTCGAGTTCTGCCACTGCGGGTCCGTCAGGGTCGAGGACACGACGTACTTGTGCACCTGGTCGAGATAGGCCGTGATCCCCGTCGTGTCGTCGGTCTGCAGCGGCCAGTAGCCGCGGAAGTCCTCGAAGGTCCGCCGGCCCAGGAGACAGGCATCGGCCGCCCGGTCCTGGCGGTGGGTCAGGGCCAGGTACTCCGGGTCCGGCTCTCCGGCGGGGTCGAACCAGTCGTCGAGCATCTCGACCGCGCCGTCGAGAGTGGTGTTCTGGGTGATGATCAGGGCCCGCATGCCGGGACTCCTTCGTCCGTGCCCGGACGGTGCGCCCCCGCCAAGTGGACACCGTCAACAAGTAGAGTGTGCACACCGTACACACCGGCTGAGGGAAGGGTCAAGGGTGCCGCGCACACGGGATGCCTACCACCACGGCGACCTCCGCAGAGCGCTGCTCGACGCCGGTCTCGCCGCGACGCGGGCGCAGGGGACCACGGCCCTGGCGCTGCGCGACGTCACCCGGCAGGTCGGGGTCTCGCCGAACGCCGCGTACCGGCACTTCACCGACCGGAAGGCGCTCCTGTCCGCAGTCGCGGGGGAGATCCAGGACCGGATGGCCGAGCAGATGCGAGCGCGGATGCCGGCCCCGGCGGACGCCGCTCCCCGGGACCGGGCACGGCTCCGGCTGCGCGGGGTGGGGCTCGGCTACATCGCCTTCGCCGTGGCCGAGCCGGGGTGGTTCGAGACGGCCTTCTTCGGATCCGGTGGGGCGCCGGAGGGCGTGCTCCGCGACAGCCACGACCGGTTGCCGCCCCCCTTCGCGCTGCTCGTGGAGGAGCTCGACGGCATGGTCGAGGCGGGCGCGCTCTCCCCCGAGCGCCGGGACGGCGCCGAGTGGGCCTGCTGGAGCGCCGTGCACGGATTCGCCGAGCTCGTCGTGCACGGACCCCTGCGCGGCCAGGACCGGGAGCGGATCGACCGGTGGGCCGAGCGCGTGGTGGACGACATCATCTCCGGGATCGTCTGAGCCGTGCAGGAGTGTCCCGGGCCGCGCCCCGGCGCGTGAGCTCCTCCGGCGGCCCGGGCGGCCCCACGGTGCCCGGGACAGGACAGCACGCCCCGGCGTGGGCGCCCGGGGCGCGCGTGGTCAGCGGCCGGCGCCGACCGTCTGCTCCCGCAGGGCCGCCACGAACCCGTCGACGTCCTCCTCCGTGGTGTCCCACGAGCACATCAGCCGGACCTCCCCGGTGGCCGCGTTCCACACGTAGAACGGCCAGCGCTCCTGCAGCCGTGCGGTGGCGCCCGGCGGGAGCACCGCGAAGACCGCGTTCGCGTCGGGCAGCTGCGTCACCGTGACCCCGGGCACCGCGGCGAGGCCGGCTGCCAGCCGCTGCGCCATGGCGTTCGCCCGGCGGGCGGCGGTGAGCCAGAGGTCCCCGGTGTGCAGCGCCAGCAGCTGGGCGGAGACGAAGCGCATCTTCGAGGCCAGCTGGGTCGAGAGCTTGCGCACGAACCGGGGCTGGCGCACCGCCTCGGGGGTGAGCACGACGACGGCCTCCGCCCCCATCAGCCCGTTCTTGGTCCCGCCCCACGAGACCACGTCCACCCCCACGTCCGTGGTCAGCGCCCGCAGCGGCAGGTCGAGCGCCGCGGCCGCGTTGGCCAGTCGGGCGCCGTCGAGGTGGACGGTCATGCCCAGCCCGTGCGCGTGCTCGCACACCGCGCGCAGCTGCTCGGGGGTGTAGACCGTGCCGAGCTCCGTCGACTGGGTCACCGTGACCACGCGCGGCTGGGCGTGGTGCTCGAATCCGAAGCCGTGGGCCTCCCGGTCGACCAGCTCGGGGGTGAGCTTGCCGTCAGGAGTGGGCACCGGGAGCATCTTCACGCCGGCGACCTTCTCCGGCGCCCCGCACTCGTCGACGTGTGCGTGGGCGGTGGCCGTGCAGATCACCGCGTCCCAGCGGTCCGTCATCGCCGAGAGCGCGACGACGTTGGCCCCGGTCCCGTTGAACACCGGGAAGCACTCCGCCTGCTCCCCGAAGTGGTGGCGGACCACGTCCTGCAGCGCCTCCGTGTACGGATCCGCGCCGTAGGCGCCGACGTGGCCCCCGTTGACGGTGGCCAGCGCCTGGAGCACCTCGGGGTGGACCCCCGCGTGGTTGTCGCTGGCGAATCCCTTGCGGGCGGGGTCGTGGAGGCGGGTCAGGGCGGTCTCGGTCACGGTGGGCCTTTCCGGTGGGTCGACGGCGTGCAGGGCCGATTCCGCACTCTACTCGCGCCGCCCGGGAGCGGCGCCGAGGACTCGGGCACCCGGTGCCCCGGGGCGAGGTGCTCAGCACCCCGCCCCGGGGCTGCCGCGGCGGACAGCTACCGCCGCGTCGCGCGCCGGCGGTCCCAGCGGTGCACCGCCGCACCGACGATCAGGGCGAGCAGCGCCGCCCCGAGGGAGTGGCCCGGGCCTGCAGCGGCCGTGGTGGCGGCCGCAGGAGCCGCTGCGGAGACCGTCACCGGGCCGCACATCTGTGCCGCACGCCCGGCGGCGGGCTCCGCCGGGTGTGCGGAGGCCGTCGCCTCGGTGCCGGCGCTGGTGCCGGTGGCGTCGGAGCCGGCGGCGACACCGGCGGCGACACCGGGGGCGACGCCGGTCGCGGCTCCGTCGACGGCCGCCGCGGGCGTCACGCAGTCGTGCTCCTGGGCGGACCCCGTGGCCGGAGCCGGGCCGTTCCCGCGCGTCGGCTGCACCTCGGTCTGGACCTGAGCTCCGAGGGCGGCGGTGCGGCCCGCGCCGGAGACCGCCGGAGGGGTGGGCGCGCGGACGAGGCCGGCGGGGACGGGATCACCGCCGGCCGAGGCGGGGGCGTCCTCGGGCGCTCCGCCCGCGCTGCCGCCCTCGGTCCCGGCTCCGGTCCCGGTGCCGGTGTGGGCCGGGTTCCCCGCGGGCTCCTCAGCGCCGGCGGTGCCGCCCGGGGTGCCGGGGCCGGCGGGGACGTCCTCGTCGGCCGGGGTCGTGCCCGCGTCCGGAGCCGGTGCGCCGGCGCTGTCCTGACCGGTGCTGTTCTGGCCGGTGCCGGTGGTGGGGTCGCCGATGAGGGTGATCGGGTTGCCCTCGAGGGTGACGGGGGCGGTGATCACCGGGACGATCTGGTTGCCACCGGCGAGGCCGTCCTGCCCGGAGGTCACCGGGGCGTTGTCCTCCGCCGGGACGGTGCGGTCCGGTGCGGTGCCCTGATCGGTGCCAGTGCCAGTGCCAGTGCCAGTGCCAGTGCCAGTGCCCGTGCCGGTGCCGGTGGTGGGGTCGCCGATGAGGGTGATCGGGTTGCCCTCGACGGTGACAGGGGCGGTGATCACGGGG
>NZ_LDNX01000177.1:0-2625 GCF_001027955.1 Kocuria sp. SM24M-10
GTGGCGGGACAGCCCGTCCCGCCACACCAGCAGGCTATTGCATGTGCGAACCCCAAGGGTGGAACGACGTAAAATGACGAGCGCCCGTTCCGCGCCCGCATCCCCTTGTAAGGTTCGCCTCATGCCCGTCCGGACCCTCGCCCTGGCCGCCCTGATCCTGCTCGCCCCCGCTCCCGCCGAGGCTTCACCCGATGCCGTGCAGACTCCCGCGCCGGCCGTCGGATCCCCCACCGACGCGCCGGCCGAGGACGGCTCCGTCGACGCACCGGCGGAGCCGGCCGGGCCGACCGGCCCGGCCGAGCCGACCCCGGCCGGCCCGGTGGAGACCCCTGCCGTCGATCCCGCGGTCGGCGCTCCGTCGGACTCCGGGACGGCACCGGGACCCGACGAGGCGCCCGTCGCTGAGCGGCCCTCGGCGCCCGACGCCGCCCCGGCCGCGGACTCCGCCCCCTCCGGCGCGGAGACCGGCCCGGCCGCGGGCCGGTCGACCGGCGCCGAGACCGGCACCGAGGACGACTCCGGGACGACGCGCCCGGCACCGGCCGCCGCCCAGTCGGGAACGTCCCGCTCCCCCGGAGCCACGGCGGCGGAGCCCTCGGAGCAGAGCCCGCACGCACGCCCGCTCGAGGCCCGGGGGCTGCCTGGAGCGCAGCAGGTGGCGCCCGGCACGGTCACCCGGGTGCCCCTGGGCAGTCTCACCCGGGTTCCGGCACAGGAGACGGCGACCGCCCCCGGGCTGCTGGTGGCCCTGGGCGGCCTGGGGACCGTGGCGGTCGGTGCCACAGCCCTGGGCGTCCGCCGCTCGCGGGCCCGCCGCAGGGCCTGAGCGCCCGACCCCTGACAGCGCTCAACCCTCGCGGCGCCCGAGGCCCTCGGGCTCGCCCGCACGGCCGCGGCCTTCCGCGCCGGGGCACACGAAAGAGCCCCTGACCGGAAGGGTGTCCCGGTCAGGGGCTCTGCAGTGCGGAGGATGGGGGATTTGAACCCCCGAGGGCGTGAACCCAACACGCGTTCCAGGCGTGCGCCATAGGCCGCTAGGCGAATCCTCCAGGCACGCACACCCCGGCGACCTCGCGGCGCCGGAACATGCGGAATCCAGCATAGCCCAACCCCCGGGCATTGCCGAATCGTCGGCGGCGCCGCCCGGTTTCGACCTGCCCGCGGCATCGGCTAGACTCTGTGCCAGCCCCTCGCGTGGCGTCATCCTGTTGAACTCCCCCAGGGCCGGAAGGCAGCAAGGGTAAACGGGCTCTGGCGGGTGCGCGAGGGGTCTTTTCGTCCCCTCGGGGCGGCCCGGCTCCCCAGCCCCGGGGCCCCGCCCCGCCTGTCGGAATCCGTCGCTAAGGTGGCTCCTGTGACTACCGCCCTGTACCGCCGCTACCGCCCGGAGACCTTCGAGGACGTCATCGGCCAGGAGCACGTGACCGAGCCGCTGATGACGGCGCTGCGCAAGGACAGGGTCAGCCACGCCTACCTCTTCTCCGGGCCCCGCGGATGCGGCAAGACCACCTCCGCGCGCATCCTGGCCCGCTGCCTGAACTGCGCCGAGGGTCCCACGCCCACGCCCTGCGGCCGCTGCGAGAGCTGCCGGGACCTGGCCCGGGACGGGGCCGGCTCGCTCGACGTGATCGAGATGGACGCCGCCAGCCACGGCGGCGTGGACCACGCCCGCGACCTGCGCGAGCGCGCCACGTTCGCGCCCGTGCGGGACCGGTTCAAGATCTTCATCATCGACGAGGCGCACATGGTCACGCGCGAGGGCTTCAACGCCCTGCTCAAGATCGTCGAGGAGCCCCCGGAGCACATCAAGTTCATCTTCGCGACCACCGAGCCCAGCAAGGTGCTCACGACCATCCGGTCCCGGACCCACCACTACCCCTTCCGTCTGGTCCCCACCGAGCCGCTGATGCACTACCTCGAGCAGCTGTGCGCCGAGGAGCACGTGGAGGTGGCCCCGGGGGTGCTCTCCCTGGTGGTCCGGGCCGGCGGCGGTTCGGTCCGCGACACCCTCTCCGTGCTGGACCAGCTCATGGCGGGCTCCGACGAGCGGGGCATCGGCTACGACCTCGCCGTGGCCCTGCTGGGCTACACCCACGGCGCCCTCCTCGACGACGTGGTCGACGCCTTCGCGTCCGGGGACGCCGCCACGGTGTTCCGCGCGGTGGACCGGGTGATCCAGACCGGTCAGGACCCGCGCCGGTTCGTGGAGGACCTCCTCGAGCGCTTCCGCGACCTCATCATCGTCAACGCGGTCCCGGAGTCGGCGGGCAACATTTTGCACGGGATGCCCCAGGACCAGATCGCGCGGCTGCGCAACCAGGCGTCCCAGCTCGGGGCCTCGGAGCTCTCCCGCGCGGCGGACATCACCAACACGGCCCTCACGGAGATGACGGGGGCCACCTCGCCCCAGCTGCACCTCGAGCTGCTCTGCGCGCGCATCCTGCTGCCCTCCTCGGAGGACACCACCCGCGGCGTGACGGCGCGGGTGGACCGGCTGGAACGGCGGTTGAGCATCGGCCGCGGCACCGTCCCCGCCGCCGGGCACGAGGAGCCCGCGGCCGCCACCTCGCGGCCCTCCGCGGCCGCAGCGCCCGTTGGCGCGGAGCCCGTGGCCGCGGAGCCCGT
>NZ_LDNX01000018.1:0-30566 GCF_001027955.1 Kocuria sp. SM24M-10
GCAGATCGTCGCGGCGGCCGCCACCGCGGACACGACCGTGGCCCTGGACTCCCTCGACGCCGTGTCCGCCCCGATGCTCCCCGGGATGTCCGTGGGAGGCGGCGCCGGGCCCTACTCCCTGTTGAGCTTGTCCTGCAGGGCGCCGGCGGCCTTCTCCACCCGGTTGGACACCTCGGTGGTGCCGTAGAACCGGGCGTCGGGGTGGGTGGGAGGCGGCATCGGCACCCCGGCCATGGGCTCGTCCTTGTACCCGAACTCGCCGTTGCCGTCCGGGGTCGGCCCGGACGCCCAGGAGCCCTCCGCGGCGGTCGCCCCGTCGGAGAAGTTGTAGTAGTCGTAGGAGAACTCGGTGGCCTCCTTGGCCTGCGGGAAGTTCGAGGGCACCGGCATCTGCTCCAGCCCGTCGGCCTGCAGCTCCTTGACCGCGGCCATCCACTGGTTCTGGTGCATGGTGTCGCGGGCCAGCAGGAAGGAGAGCATGTCCCGGATGCCCTTGTCGTCGGTCATGTGGTAGAGCCGGGCGACCTGCAGCCGGCCCTGCATCTCGGCGTTGACGTTGGAGGACATGTCCGCCAGCAGGTTCCCGGAGGCGGTGACGTAGGACCCGGACCAGGGGTTGCCCATGGAGTCCACCGGCCGCGCCCCGGCCCCGGCGACAATGGCGTGCTGCAGGTCGGTGCCGCCGATCACCGCCGCGACCGCCGGGTCGGACTGCACGGCGTCCTCGGTGATGCCCAGGGGTGCCTTCTCCAGCAGCTGGGCGACCATGGTGGCGAGCATCTCGATGTGGCCGAACTCCTCGGCGGCCGTGCCGAAGAGCAGGTCCCGGTACTTGCCCGGGATGTGCGCGTTCCACGCCTGGAAGCTGTACTGCATCGCCACGGTGATCTCGCCGTACTGGCCGCCGATCACCTCCTGCAGCTTGCGCGCGTAGACCGCGTCCGGGGCCTCCGGGGTGGACTTGTACTGGAGCGTCTGGCTGTGCGTGAACATGTGTGCCTCCGTCGTGGATTGCAGTGGCCCGGCGACGGCGGAGCGCTGGTCCGCTCCGCCGCACCCCGGTGAGGCCACCCTAATCCGCCCGCTCGGAGATGTGAAGTGTGCTGATAAAGTGGGTGCGTCCGCACGGACCCCGTTCCGACAACCCTTGCCGACGACCTTGGAGGAGAACCTGTGAAGCAGCTCAGCATCGACGCACCCGGAGGCCTCGACCGGCTCCGCCTCGTGGACGCCGCGGAGCCCGGCGCCCCCGGCCCGGGCGAGATCCGGGTGCGGGTGCAGGCCAGCTCCCTGAACTACCACGACTATCTCGTCGTCTCGGGCGGCTCGCGCACGGCGGACGGCCGGATCCCCATGGCCGACGGCGCGGGCGTCGTGGAGTCCGTGGGGGAGGGCGTCGAGGAGTTCGCGGCCGGGGACACCGTCGTCTCCTGCTTCTTCCCGCTGTGGCAGGACGGGCCGCCGGTGGACGCCGACTTCTCCCGCGTGCCCGGCGACGGGCTCGACGGCTACGGCCGGGAGGTCGTGGTGCGCCCGGCCACGTGGTTCACGCGCGCCCCGGCCGGCTGGTCGGCGGCGGAGGCGGCGACGATCCCCACCGCCGGGGTGACCGCGTGGCGGGCGCTCGTGGTGGACGGCGGGCTGCGCGCCGGCGAGGTCGTGCTGGCCCTGGGCACCGGGGGCGTCTCCGTCTACGCGGTGCAGCTGGCCAAGGCCATGGGCGCCACCGTGGTGGCGACCTCGTCCTCCGCGGAGAAGCTCGAGCGCGTCCGCAAGCTCGGGGCGGACCACGTCCTCAACTACCGGGAGGACCCGCAGTGGGGCCGCACCGTCCAGGAGCTCACCGGCGGGCGCGGCGCCGACCACGTCGTGGAGGTCGGCGGACCGGGCACCCTGTCCCAGTCCCTGCGCGCCGTGCGCATCGGCGGGCACATCTCCCTGGTCGGTGTGCTCACCGGGCGCGGGGGCGAGGTGCCCACGGCGCTGCTGATGGCCAAGCAGGCGCGCCTGCAGGGCCTGATCGTCGGCAGCCGCCGCGACCAGGCCGACTTCGTGCGCGCGCTGGAGAGCACCGGGATCCGGCCGGTGATCGACCGCCGGCACGGCCTGGCCGACGCGGCGGAGGCCTTCCGGACGATGGAGGCGGCCCGCCACTTCGGCAAGATCGTGCTCGAGCACTGAGCCCGCCGCGCGAGCCCGTGCCCGGGGCCGCGCGCCCCGGGCACGCGCTCACCACCCGGTGACGGTGACCTGACTGGTCACCGAGGACCAGACAACCTTGTACCCGTTGGAGAAGCGCTGGTACACGGTGCTGCCGGAACGGATCTCGTCGGTGACGGGGTAGCCGTAGCCGCGCTCATACCCCGCCGCCCTCCAAGCCCGGCCGATCGCGCCCGTCTCCTTGATCGCCCGCGCCCCGTAGGCGCGGGTCCACAGCACCTTGGTCAGCGCGCCGTCCCGGGAGTACACCTGGTAGGCGGAGCCGTCGACAAGCCGGCGCTCCTCCGTGGTGGGATAGCCGTAGCCGTTCTCCCGCCCGGCGGCCGCGAACTTCTGGCCGATGGCCGTGGCGTTCTCGAGCAGCCGGGCGCCGGTGGCCGGGCTCCAGTACAGGGTGCTCGTGCGGCCGTTGAGGACGAATTCCTGATAGACACCGCCGGCGCGCAGACCGCCGATCTCGGGAGTGACCGGCGCACCGAGCACGGACGCCCCGCCCAGAGCGTGGTACATCGCGCCGATGGCACCGGCCACGCCGTAGCCGGACGGGCTCTGGACCGGCACGGGTAGCTGGGAGGTCTCGTTGCTGTAAGCCGGGATGCCGCCCACCCGGGAGGAGGCGTCCGCCGGAGCGCCCCCGTTGGCGTAGCCGTAGAGATTGACCGTGGACAGCACCTGCCAGGGCTGGCCGGTGTTCTCCAGCCTGCCGTCCGCGTAGCTGAGGCCGATGCCGATCACCTCATGACGGGGATCCTTGAGCGCCTTGTCGTGGGCCGCCGACGACTTCCACCACGCCACCAGCGCCCGCACGTCACGGTGGTACTCGAGCGCGATCACCTCGTTCGCGCTGGTGTACGGTCCGACCCGGGGATCGGTGAGGAAGCTGGTGCTGTGCGAGAACTTCTCCTCGACCACCTGCCGGTCGGACTCCTTCTGCACCACCTGGGAAAGCGTGGCCGAATACTTCAGCGGTTTCAGCCCGAGGGACCCCCGGTAGCGATTGATCTCGTCGAGAATCGTCTGGGCGTCGTTCTGACGGGTGAGCGCGTCGACCTGAACGATATCCTGCGCGGCCGCCTGCGCCGCCGGAGCGGCGAGGAGCGAGGTGCCGGCGAGGGTGGTGACGCCGATCCCGGCCGAGAGGGCCAGGGCGGCCATGCGGCCGTGACGGCGCGCGGGGGCGCAGCGGTGTTTCGCCATGGGTGCTTCTGCTTCCTGGTCTGTCTGCACGTGCGGAAAAGTGGGGGTTCCGTACGGCGGGGGGCTATCGCGGTCCGGCCGGACCGCGAGACAGATTGGGCTGGGGAAGGCGCCCAGGAAAATGCTAGGAAATTCCCATGGGAAACAGAAAAGATACGAAATTGTTGCTTTCGTGGCCGAGGACACGCGTGCTCGACGAGGGAAATGCCGCCCACCACGGCCCGGACTGGATATGGTGCCCGACTTGACTCCCGGGGCGCTCTGCTGGTTCCGTGCAGGCTTCATGCTGGCTGCGGAACGATAGGCTGGCAGGGCAGATCCGGGAAGGAGCTCGATGACCGACCACGCCACCCGCCCCGCCGGCGCCCGGCACCCGCTCCGGCTGGCCCCCGTCGTCGTCGCCGCCGTGGCCCTGACCGGGTGCGGCCCCGACCTCGACACGCCCGAGGGCACCACCCGGGCCTTCGTGGACGCCATGGCCGAGCGGGACTGGGCGGGCGCCTGCGAGCTGCTCTCCCACGACCTCGTGCACCGGTCCATGGACGGCAACTCGCAGTACTGCCCCGCCTACCTGGAGCGCCGGCACCAGGACACCGACCGCTACCGCACCCTCGAGGTCCAGGGCGAGGCCTCCGCCACCGAGGAGGGCCACCGGCTCCGGGTCGCACCCGAGGACGCCCCGGACCGGACCGAGGAGGTCGTCGTGGTCGAGGAGTCGGGGCGCCTCGTGCTGCTGCGCTACCCCGGCCGCGACACCGCCACCCGCTGACCGCGATCCGCTGACCGCACCCCGCGCGCACGCGCCCACAGGAAGGACCGCCATGACCGATCCGCAGACCGTTCCCGCCGCCCCGGCGGCGTTGTCGCCGGAGGGGGAGACCGTCGAGATCTGCCGCAACCTCATCCGGATCGACACCTCCAACTACGGCAGCGGGGACGCCAAGGGCGAGCGGCGGGCCGCGGAGTACGTCGCGGGCCTGATCGAGGAGGTGGGCCTGACCACGACGCTGCTGGAGTCCGCCCCCGGGCGCGCCAACGTCTTCGCCCGGCTGGAGGGCACGGATCCGTCCGCCGACGCCCTGCTGGTGCACGGGCACCTGGACGTGGTCCCGGCGATCGCCGCCGACTGGTCCGTGGACCCGTTCGCGGCCGAGGTCCGGGACGGGATGATCTGGGGCCGCGGAGCCGTGGACATGAAGGACATGGACGCCATGATGATCTCGGTGCTGCGCCACATGGTGCGCACCGGGACCCGGCCGCGACGTGACATCGTGTTCGGGTTCTTCGCCGACGAGGAGGCGGGCATGGTCTACGGCTCGCACTGGATCGCCGAGCACCACCGCGGGCTCTTCGACGGGGTCACGGACGCGATCAGCGAGGTCGGCGGCTACTCGGCCACCATCGGCGGCCGGCGCGCCTACCTGTTGCAGACGGCCGAGAAGGGCCTGATGTGGCTGCGGCTCAACGCCCAGGGCACGGCCGGGCACGGCTCCCAGATCAACGACGACAACCCCGTCACCCGCCTCTCCAGCGCCCTGGCCAACATCGGGCAGTACCGGTGGCCGGTGGAGCTCACCAAGACCACCCGGGCGTTCCTCGACTCCGTCACGGAGCTGACCGGGGTGGAGTTCGACCCGCAGAACCCGCAGCGGCTGCTCGCCGAGCTGGGCTCCGTGGCCCGCTTCGTCGGCGCGACCCTGCAGACCACGGCCAATCCGACCATGCTGGAGGCCGGGTACAAGGTCAACGTCGTCCCGGGCTCGGCGCAGGCCGGACTGGACGTGCGCTACCTGCCGGGCCAGCGCGAGATGGTGCTGGAGAAGCTCGCGGAGCTCGCCGGGGACGGCGTGGGCTTCGAGTTCGAGTCCGACGACATCGCCCTGGAGGTGCCCTTCTCCGGCAACGTGGTCGACGCCATGGTCTCCGCCCTGCACGTCGAGGATCCGGAGGCGGTGGTGCTGCCGTACATGCTCTCCGGCGGGACGGACAACAAGTCCCTGGACCCGCTGGGGATCACCGGCTACGGGTTCGTGCCGCTGCGGCTTCCGGACGAACTCGACTTCCCCGCCATGTTCCACGGCGTGGACGAGCGCGTGCCGGTGGACTCCCTGGAGTTCGGCTCCCGCGTCCTGCACCGGCTGCTCAGCAGCTACTGACCACCCCGGCCGCCCGGCCTCGCGCCGGGGCCCGACGAAGGAGCGAGATGGACCGCGCGGACGCCGCACCGGCCGAGACCCGGGTGCGCGAGACCCTGACGCCGGAGACCCTGCTGCCCGACGAGCTGCTGGAGACGTTCCGTGCGCGGGCCGGCGGCTACGACCGGCAGAACCGGTTCTTCGACGAGGACTTCGCGGACCTGGTGCGCATCGGCTACCCGCTGATGCTCGTCCCGCGGGAGTTCGGGGGCCTGGGCTTCACGCTGCGCCAGGCCGCCGCGGCGCAGCGCCGGCTGGCGGCGGCGGCACCGGCCACGGCGCTGGGCTTCAACATGCACCACGTGCTCGTGGGCGTGGGGCACACGCTGCGGCTGCGCGGGGACGAGCGCGCCCGGGGCATCTTCGAGCAGGCCGCGGCCGGGGAGATCTTCGCCTTCGGCATCTCCGAGGCGGGCAACAACGCCGTGCTCTTCGACGCGGCGACCACCGCGGAGGCCACCGCGGACGGGTACCGGGTCACCGGCACCAAGATCTTCACCTCGCTCTCCCCGGTCTGGACCCGGCTGATCGTCCACGCCCGGGACGACGCGGACCCGCGGGCCCCGCTGGTCTTCGGCTTCGTCGCCCGCGACGAGGAGGGCATCGAGATCCTCGACGACTGGGACACCCTGGGGATGCGCGCCTCGCAGTCGCGCAGCACGGTCCTGCGTTCGGTGCGGCTGCCGGCCGACCAGGTGCTCACCCGCACCCCGGCGGGCCCCAACCCGGACCCGGTGGTGTGGGGCGTCTTCGGCTGCTTCGAGCTGCTCCTGGCGGCGGTCTACACCGGGATCGCCGACCGGGCGGTGCAGCTGGCCGCGGAACTCGCCGGGGCCCGCCGGTCGCGGGCCAAGGGGGCGTCCTACGCCCAGGACCCGGACATCCGGTGGCAGATCGCCGAGGCCGCGCTGCTGCGCGACGGGGTGGAGCTGCAGCTGGACCGGCTGACCGCCGACGTCGACGCCCTGGGCTCGGCCGGCGCCCCGGACCACGGGCCCCGCTGGTTCCTGCTGTTCTCCGGGGTCAAGCACCGGGCCACGGAGACGGCCCGGCAGGTGGTCGACATCGCGATGCGCACCTCCGGAGGCGCCCAGTACTCCCGGGGCGGGGAGCTGGAGCGGCTCTACCGCGACGTGCTCGCCGGGATCTACCACCCCTCGGACAGCGAGTCGGTGCACGCGGCCGTGGCCAAGGCGCTGCTGGGCCCGCTGGAGGCCTGAGCCGCGACCGCCCGTCCAGGACGGGGCTCAGATGGTGCGTTCGACGCGCATCACGCGGCGGCGCAGCCAGTACCTGCGGGTGCCGCCGTAGAGGAGCACGCTGCGGGTCAGCTCCCACTTGCCGTACTCGGCGTGCTCGCGCAGCCGGGCCCGGGCCTCACTGAGCCGTTCGTGCGGGGCGACGGTGAGCAGGAGGTACTCGTAGCGCTGGTCGGCGTCGTGCAGCAGGGTCGCCGAGCTGGTGCGGACTTGTTCTCTCATCGGTCCCCATTCTGCACGGATAAGCGCTAACGTCTACTCCATGAGTCATGATCCTCGTGCCGCGCTGCAGTCCCTCGTGAGTGCCTTCGAAGAACACCTCGCCGCCGCCTCCAACCGCCGCGGTGACGACGACCCCGCGGTCGACGGGGCCTACATCGCGATCGCCGACGCCTTCGACGCCTACGAGGAGGCGCTCTACGACGCCTACGACGAGGTCACCCCGCTGACCGTCTTCGCCGAGGAGGAGGACGACTCCGACGACGACTCGGACGAGGACGACGACGAGGACGACGACGAGGAGCTGCTCGAGGACAACGAGATGCTCGACGAGGACCTCGTCGACGAGGAGGACTACGAGGACCTCGACGACACGGACGGGGCGCGCTCCTCCCGCTGACGCCCGCCGCTCCACGCCGCGCCGAGGCACGGCCCCGCTCGAGGGGCCGTGCCTCTCGCTCGTCCGGGCCTGTCCCGCCGCCTCCGGCGCCACCGGTGCCGTAGGGTGGCCGGGTGAATTGGATCGAAAGCATCATTCTGGGCCTGGTGCAGGGCCTGACGGAGTTCCTGCCGGTCTCCTCCTCGGCGCACCTGCGGATCGTGGGGGAGTTCCTGCCCAACAGCGCGGACCCGGGAGCGGCGTTCACGGCGATCACGCAGCTGGGTACCGAGACCGCCGTGATCATCTACTTCTGGCGCGACATCGTCCGGATCCTCAAGCAGTGGACCCTGTCGCTGGTGGGCCGGGTGGAGCGCTCCGACCCGGACGCCCGGATGGGCTGGCTGATCATCCTGGGCTCCCTGCCGATCGGCGTGCTCGGGCTGCTGCTGGAGGACTACATCGACACGGAGTTCCGCTCCCTGTGGATCACCGCCACGATGCTGGTGGTCTTCGGCGTGATCCTGGCCGTGGCGGACCTGGTGGGCCGCCAGGCCCGCCACCTCGACGACCTCACCGTGAAGCACGGCGTGCTCTTCGGGTTCGCCCAGGCCCTCGCCCTGATCCCCGGCGTCTCCCGCTCCGGCGGCACGATCACCGCCGGCCTGCTGATGGGCTACACCCGCGAGGCCGCCGCCCGCTACGCCTTCCTGCTGGCCATCCCGGCGGTCTTCGCCTCGGGGCTGTACAAGCTGGCGCGGACGCTGGGGGAGCCGCAGTCCGGGCCTTACGGCATGGCCGAGATCCTGCTGGCCACGGGCATCGCGTTCGCCGTCGCCTACGTGATCATCGGCTGGTTCATGCACTACATCTCCAACCGCAGCTACACCGTCTTCGTGTGGTACCGGATCGCGCTGGGCCTGGCGATCTTCGTCCTGCTGGGCCTGGGCGTGCTCAGCGCCTGAGCGCGGGCGGGACGGCCCCTGCGGGTCCGGTAGGTTGAGAGAGGTCCCGCGCCGCGGCGACCGCCCCCGCCCCGTACCCGATCCCTCCGAGGTGAGCATGAAAGCCTGGTCCGCCCGACCCGTCCCCGACCTCCCCGGCGAGGCCCCCCTGCCGGTGGTGCAGGACACCCGGCTGCGGCGGCGGGCGGAGCTGCCCCGGCAGGAGCGGGCGAGCCTGTACGTCTGCGGGATCACCCCGTACGACGCCACGCACATGGGCCATGCCGCCACCTACGTGGCCTTCGACGTGCTGCACCGGGCGTGGCTGGACGCGGGCACCCCGGTGGACTACGTCCAGAACGTCACCGACGTGGACGACCCCCTGCTCGAGCGGGCCGAGGCCACGGGCGTGGACTGGCGGGAGCTGGCCGCGCAGCAGACCGAGCTCTTCCGCACCGACATGAGCGCCCTGAACGTCCTCCCGCCCCAGCACTACGTGGGCGCCACGGAGGTCGTCGACCGGATCGTGCCCGCCGTCGAGGACCTGCTCTCGCGCGGCCTGGCCTACCGGGTGCCCGGAGCCGGCGGAGAGCCCGACGGCGACGTCTACTTCGACGTCGCCGCCGCCGGCGCGCCCGAGGCCGCGGACGGGTGGGCCCTGGGCGACGTCTCCCACCTGGAGCCGGAGCAGATGCTGACGCTGTTCGCCGAGCGCGGCGGGGACCCGGAACGCGCGGGCAAGCGCCACCGGCTGGACCCCATGCTGTGGCGCGTGCACCGCCCGGGCGAGCCCGCCTGGGACGGGTCGTCCCTGGGGGCGGGCCGGCCGGGCTGGCACATCGAGTGCTCCCTCATCGCCCTCCAGCACCTGCCCGCTCCGTTCACCGTCCAGGGCGGCGGCTCCGACCTGGTCTTCCCGCACCACGAGATGGGCGCCGGGCACAGCTGGGCCCTGACCGGCCGGCCGATGGCCGAGCACTTCCTGCACACCGGCATGGTCGGCCTCGACGGGGAGAAGATGTCGAAGTCCCGCGGCAACCTGGTGCTCGTCTCCCGGCTGCGGGCCCAGGGCGTGGACCCGGCGGTGATCCGCACCGCGATCCTCGCCCACCGCTACTCCGAGGACTGGTTCTGGACCGACCTCGTGCTCGCCGGCGCGGTGGCCCGGGTGGACACCTGGCGCCGGGCCCTGGCCGCGGCCCCCGAGGGCAGCGCGGCCCCGTTGCTGGCGGGCGTGCGCACGGCCCTGGCCGACGACCTGGACACGCCCGCGGCCCTGGAGGCGCTGGACGACTGGGCCGCCCGCGCGCTGACCGGCCCCGCGCAGCCCTCCGCGGCGGACGCGCGCCTCGTCCGGGACCTCGTGGAGGCCCGCCTGGGCGTGGTGCTCTGAGCCCCCGCACCGCCGCGGTCCCGCGGCGGTGCGGCCGCGCTCACTTCTCGTCGCGGCGCCGGCGCAGGTAGCGCTCGAACTCCTTGGCGATCGCGTCCCCGGTGGCCTCGGGCAGGTCCGTGGTGTCCTTCGCCTCCTCCAGCTGCTGGACGTAGGCGGCGATCTCGGGGTCGTCCGAGGCCAGCTCGTTCACCCCGCGCTCCCACGCCTCGGCGTCCTCGGCGATGACGTCCAGCGGCAGGGTGATGTTGAGCAGCTCCTCGATCTCCCGCAGCAGCGCCAGCTCCGCCTTCGGGGACGGGGACTGCGCGACGTAGTGCGGCACGGCCGCCCACAGGCTCACCGTGGGGAACCCGCCGAGGGAGGCCATGTGGGACAGGACCCCCACGATCCCGGTGGGGCCCTCGTACTGGGAGGGGTCCACGCCCAGCTCCTCCTGCAGCTCCGCTGTGTCCGAGGTCTTGGTCACCGGGATCGGCCGGGTGTGCGGCACGTCCGCCAGCAGCGCCCCCACCATCACGACGAAGTCGACGTCGAGCAGCGTCGCCTGCTCCAGCAGCTCCGCGGTGAACGAGCGCCACCGGTAGGACGGCTCCCACCCGTGCAGCAGGACGAGGTCCAGGTTGGTGCCCGGCACCGTGGCCGTGGCCAGCTTCGTCGTCGGCCACACGATCTTCACCTCGCCGGTCGCCGCGCGGCGCACGATCGGCCGGGAGAACTGGTAGTCGTAGAAGTCGTCCGAGGTGACCTCGAAGACGTCCTTCGCCCCGTAGTGCTCGGCCAGGAACTGCACGGCGTCCGTGGCCGCGTCCCCGGCGTCGTTCCACCCCTCGAACGCGGCCACCAGCACGGTCACCCGCTCCTGGTCGCCGCTCTCACGGACCACGCCGAACGGGCCGGCCTGGGGTCGGGGGAACGTCTCGTCGAAATTGCTCACGCTCCCACACTACGCGCAGGCGCATCCACGGCAAGGGGACCGCCGGGCCCGGGCCCCGTGTTGCGGGAACTACGATGGAGGCCATGCCGACCCCCTCCGCCCCGCGCCCCGACGCCCCCCTGCCCACCGCGGTGCTCTTCGACATGGACGGCACCCTGGTGGACACCGAGCCGTACTGGCTCGAGGCCGAGATCGCGCTCGTCCGCGCCCACGGCGGGACCTGGACCGAGGCCGACTCCCTGGCCATGGTCGGCACCGGCCTGGAGGACGCCGCGGCGGTCTTCCAGCGCGCCGGGGTGGCCCTCACGGTCCGGGAGATCGTCGAGCACCTGCTGGGGCAGGTCGTCGCCCGCACCCGGCAGCGCACCGTCCACCGGGACGGTGCGCCCGAGCTCGTCGCGGCCCTGCGCGAGCGCGGCGTGCCCCTGGCCCTGGTCACCAGCAGCGAGGCGCCCCTCGCCGAGGTCGTCGTCGACGCCTACGGCGGCCCCGGGGCCTTCGAGGTCGTCGTCACCGGTGACCTCGGCCACCCCGCCAAACCTGCCCCGGACCCCTACCTGCTCGGCGCCGCCCGCCTGGCCGAGCGCGTCGGCCGCCCCCTGGACCCCCGCGGGATGGTCGCCGTCGAGGACTCCCGCACGGGGGTGCGCTCCGCGACCGCGGCGGGGATCTACACCGTGGGCGTGCCCAATCTGGTCCCCCTGCACGACTCCGGGGCGGACACGGTGCTGCCCACGCTCGCCGGCCTGACGCCCGAGGACCTCGGGCGGCTCGTCGCCGGGGTCCGCGCGTGAGCGGCCGACGCGCCGCCGGGGTGCCCCTGGGCCGGATCGGCGGGGTGCCCGTCACCCTGTCCTGGTCCTGGTTCGTGATCGCCGCCGTCACGGTGCTCCTCTACACCCCCGTGCTGCTGCGCGCCTACCCCGAGCTGGGCGCGCTCAACTACGCCGCCTCCCTCGGCTTCGCCCTCACCCTCGCCCTGTCCGTGCTGCTGCACGAACTGGCCCACGCCTGGACGGGCCGCGCCTTCGGCTGGCCCACCGGGCGGATCGTGCTCAGCCTCCTCGGCGGGCACACCCACTTCGGGGACGTGCGCACCACCCCGCTGGCCTCCGCGGCCGTCTCCCTGGCCGGGCCCGCCGTGAACCTGGTCCTGGGCCTGGCCGGCTGGGCGCTGCTGCGCACCGCGGACCCCGCCCCGTCCCTCGGCTGGGTCCTGCTCGACCTCACCACCTGGGCCAACCTCATCGTGGGCCTGTTCAACGTGCTGCCGGGGCTGCCCCTCGACGGCGGCCGCGTGGTCGAGTCCGTGGTCTGGGCGCTCACCGGCCGGGAGCACCGCGGCACCGTGGTGGCCGCCTGGGCCGGGCGCGTCCTGGCCGTCCTCCTGCTGGTCGGCACGGCCGCCACGGGCCTGTGGCGGCAGGCCCCCGCGCTCGTGCTCGTGGTCCTGATCGCCGCCTTCATGTGGCAGGGCGCCGGCGCGTCGCTGCGCTCCGCCCGGATCCTCTCCCGCCTGCACGGGGTCAGCGCCACGGCCCTCGCCGAGCCCGCGCTCAGCGTGCCCCACGACGCGTCCCTGGCCCGCACCGACCAGCTGGTCGTCACCCACCTCGCCGCCCGGCACCCCGGCGCGGGCGGGGCCGTGCCGCACGTGGTGGCCGTGGACGCGGGCGGGCGGCCCGTGGGCCTGCTCGTGCCGGCCGCCGCCGACGCCGTGCCCGACGACCGGCGCGCGGGAACGCCCCTCGGGGCCGTGCTGGAGCGGCTGCCCGAGGGCGCCGTGCTGCCGGGGGAGCTGCAGGGGGAGTCGCTGCTGCGCGCGGTCGCCCGCTCCGAGCACCCCCGCTACGTGGTCACCGGCCCCGGCGGCGCGCCGGCCGGGGTGCTGCGCAGCGCGGCCCTCGAGCGGCTGCTGGCCGGCTGAGCCCGCCGGCGCCCGCGGCGGCGGCCGCGCGTCGCGGCGGCACGGCACGGTGACACAATGGGGGAGGACCCACGGTCCTGCCGGGTCCGCCGCAGGACCCCGCACCGCAACGCCATCCCGTGAAAGTGAGCCGATGACCGGAACCGCTGACCAGACCGCCGCCCCCACGCCCGCCACCCCGCGGGGCGCCCTCAACCGGCGCGGTCCCTTCCGGGCCGGGGAGCGCGTGCAGCTCACCGACGAGCGCGGGCGGATGAACACGGTCACCCTCGCGGCCGACGGCGAGTTCCACTCCCACCGCGGCGTGCTCAGCCACGGCGAGCTCATCGGCCGGCCGGAGGGCACCGTGGTGGAGAACTCCGCCGGGTTCCGCTACCAGGCCCTGCGCCCGCTGCTGAAGGACTTCGTGCTGTCCATGCCGCGCGGCGCGGCGGTGGTCTACCCCAAGGACGCCGGGCAGATCGTCACCATGGCCGACATCTTCCCCGGGGCCCGGGTGGTCGAGGCCGGCGTCGGCTCCGGCGCGCTGTCCATCTCCCTGCTGCGCGCGGTCGGCGACGAGGGGCACCTGCACTCCTTCGAGCGCCGGGCGGAGTTCGCCGACATCGCCCGCGGCAACGTCGAGACCATGTTCGGCGGGCCCCACCCCGCCTGGCGGATCACCATCGGCGACCTGGCCCAGGAGCTCGGCCAGTACGAGCAGCCCGGCTCCGTGGACCGCGTGGTCCTGGACATGCTCGCCCCCTGGGAGTGCCTCGACGCCGTGGCCACGGCCCTGGCCCCCGGCGGGGTGGTCATGTGCTACGTCGCCACCGTCACCCAGCTCTCCCGGACCGCCGAGGCGATGCGCGCGGACGGGCGCTTCACCGAGCCGGACGCCTCCGAGACCATGGTGCGCGGCTGGCACGTCGAGGGCCTGGCCGTGCGCCCGGACCACCGGATGGTCGCCCACACCGGCTTCCTGCTCTCCGCCCGCCGCCTCGCGGACGGCTCGGAGCGGCTGGCGCCCAAGCGCCGGGCCTCGAAGTCCGAGTACAGCCAGGAGGACCTCGACGCCTGGACCCCCGTGGCCCTGGGCGAGCGCGACGTCACCGACAAGAAGCTGCGCCGGGCCGGCCGGGAGGCCCTCAGCCTGGCCGAGCGCGCCGCCCGGGCCACGGAACCCGCGAGCGCCGGCACCCCGGACCCCGGCACCCCGGACGGCAGCAGCGCCGCGCCGGCCGCTCCGGTCCCCGGGGAGGAGCAGGAGGACCGCCCGTGAACGAGCCCCCTCAGCAGCAGGCCGTGCCGGCCGACGCGGAGCAGACCCGCCGGGCCCTGACCACCGCCCAGCGGCAGGTCAACATCCTCCGGGACCAGAAGCGCGCCCTCGACAAGCAGCTCGCCGCCGCCGGGACCCAGAACCAGAAGCTGGTGCGCCTGCTCGACGCCACCCGCACCGAGATCGCCCAGCTCAAGCGCGCCCTGGAGAACGACCTCGTCCCGCCCCTGAGCCAGGGCACGGTCGTGCAGGTCAACCCGGGACACGCCCCCGTGGGCGAGCAGACCGGCAGCGGGCCGGCCGTGACCGAGCGCACCCTGGACGTCCTCGTCGCCGGCCGGCGGATGCGGGTGGCGCTGAGCCCGCTGGTGAGCTTCGCCGCGTGCGAGCCCGGGCGCCAGGTGCTGCTCGACCAGAACTACACCGTCGGCGCCGTCCTGGACTACGAGCAGACCGGGGAGGTCGCCACGGTCAAGGAGATCGTCGACCACGACCGCGTGCTCACGGTGGGCCGCTCCGACGAGGAGCGGGTGCTGCTGCTCTCCGGGCTGCTGCGCCGCCGGCGCCCGGAGATCGGCGACGCCGTGTCCATCGACCACCGGACCGGCTTCGCCCTCGAGCCGATCGAGCGGACCGACGTCGAGCAGCTCGTCCTCGAGGAGGTCCCCGCCGTCTCCTACGACGACATCGGCGGCCTCGGCCCCCAGATCGAGCAGATCCGCGACGCCGTGGAGCTGCCCTTCGTCCACCCCGAGCTCTACCGCGAGCACGGCCTCACCCCGCCCAAGGGCATCCTGCTCTACGGGCCCCCCGGCAACGGCAAGACCCTCATCGCCAAGGCCGTCGCCCGCTCCCTCGCCGAGCGCGCCGCCGACCGCGCCGGCCGCGAGAAGGCCCTGGGCTACTTCCTGAACATCAAGGGCCCGGAGCTGCTGGACAAGTACGTGGGGGAGACCGAGCGCCAGATCCGCTCCATCTTCCTGCGCGCCCGGGAGCAGGCCGTCCGGGGCGTGCCCGTGGTCGTGTTCTTCGACGAGATGGACTCCCTGTTCCGCACCCGCGGCTCCGGGCTGTCCTCGGACGTGGAGACCACCATCGTCCCGCAGCTGCTGACCGAGATCGACGGCGTGGAGCGGCTCGACAACGTCATCGTCATCGGCGCCACCAACCGCGAGGACATGATCGACCCCGCCGTGCTGCGCCCGGGCCGGCTCGACGTCAAGATCCGCATCGACCGCCCCGACGCCCAGGGCGCCGCCGAGATCCTGCGCCTCTACGTCACCGAGGACCTGCCCCTGCGCCGGGCCGAGGTCGACGCCGCCGGCTCCCGCGCGGGCGCCGTCGAGGCCCTCGTGGACGCCGCGGTGGCCCGGATGTACGAGAAGAGCCCCGCCACGCGGTTCCTGCACCTGAGCTACCGCGACGGCACCGAGGAGACCCTCTACTTCAGCGACTTCACCTCCGGGGCCGTGATCCGCAACGTCGTGGACCGGGCCAAGAAGCAGGCCATCAAGGACCTGCTCACCACCGGGGAGCGGGGCCTGGGCCGCGCCCACCTGGTCCGCGCGGTGGACGAGGAGTTCCACGAGCAGCAGGACCTGCCCAACACCTCCAACCCGGAGGACTGGGCCCGGATCTCCGGGCGCCGCGGCGATACCATCACGGACCTGCGCGTGGTCCTGCACCGCGACCCCCACCCCGCCGGGCCGGCCACGCCGCCGGCGCCAGCAGGGGAAGCACCGGGGGAGGCCGGCGCATGACCGTCCGCCGTGTCATGGGCGCCGAGACCGAGTACGGTGTGCTGGCCACCGGCAACCCGCACGCCAACGCCACCGTGCTCTCCACCCAGGTGGTCACCACCTACGCCGCCCTGGTGCGCCGCCGTCTCGGCGCGTCCCGCACCACCGCCGACTGGGACTACCACGGCGAAACCCCTTTGGAGGACGCCCGCGGCTTCACCGTCCCGCGCGAGCAGGCCGACCCCTCCCAGCTCACCGACGTCGCCCCCGTTCTCACCGCGGAGGAGGTCGCCGCCGAGGCGCTGCGCGAGTCCGGGCCCTGGGCGGAGTCCATGGACTGGGCCCAGGTCGTGATGAACACCGTCCTGCCCAACGGCGCCCGCCTCTACGTGGACCACTCCCACCCCGAGTACTCCTCCCCGGAGGTCACCACCCCCCGGGACGCCGTCCTCTGGGACGCGGCCGGGGACCGCGTGGCACTCGACGCCGTGCGGGCCGTGGCCGCCAGCGCGGCGAGCACCGGCCTCGACGTCGTGAACCTCTACAAGAACAACACCGACAACAAGTCCGTCTCCTACGGCGCCCACGAGAACTACCTGGTGCCCCGCACCGTGCCCTTCGACCGGCTCGCCGCGGCCCTGCTGCCCTTCTTCGCCTCCCGCCAGGTGATGTGCGGCGCCGGCCGCGTCGGTCTGGGCCCGCGCGGCCGGCGCCCGGGCTTCCAGCTGAGCCAGCGCGCCGACTTCTTCGAGCGCGAGATCGGGCTGGAGACCACCGTCCACCGGCCCATCGTCAACACCCGGGACGAGCCCCACGCCGAGCGCGGCCGGCACCGCCGCCTGCACGTCATCATCGGCGACGCCAACCTGTCCCACACCGCCGGGCTGCTCAAGTTCGGCACCACCTCCCTGGTCCTGGGCCTGGTCGAGGCCGGCGCCGCCCCGGACATCGGCCTCGCCGACCCCGTGGCCGCCCTGCAGGCGATCAGCCACGACCCGTCGCTGCGCGCCACCGTTGCGCTCCGGGACGGCCGGGAGCTCACCGGGGTCCAGCTGCAGCGGCTCTACCTCGAGGCCGCCCGCGCCCACGAGGCGGCCGGCGGGGGACCCGACCCGCAGACCCGGGAGGTCCTCGAGCTGTGGGAGGAGGTCCTCGACGCCCTCGAGACCGACCCGCTGTCCCTGGCCGACCGGCTGGACTGGGTCGCTAAGTACGCGCTGCTGCGGGGCTACCGCGAGCGCGACGGGCTCGCCTGGGACGACCCCCGCCTGACGCTGGTCGACCTGCAGTACGCCGACGTGCGCCCCGAGAAGGGGCTCTACCACCGGCTGGTCGCGGGCGGGCGGATGCGCACGCTCTTCGGCGCCGAGGAGATCGAGCGGGCGGCCGGCGCGCCGCCCGCCGACACCCGCGCCTGGTTCCGGGGCCACCTGGTCTCCCGGTTCCCCGACGACGTGCTCACCGCCAACTGGGACTCGGTCTCCCTCGCGCTGCCGGGAGTCCGCCGCGGCGCGCGGATCGCGATGCCCGAGCCGCTGGACCTCACCCGTGAGGACGTCGGTCCCCTCGTGGGGTCCGCCCCCGACGCCGAGCACCTCGTCCGCGCCCTCGCCGGCGCCCGCCCCGCCCTCGTGCACACCGGCTCCCTCGGCTGAGCACACCCACCCACCACTCCAGGAGGACCCCTCATGGCCCAGGAACGCATCTTCGGCTCCGGCGCCCAGCGCCGCGAGGAGACCGAGCTCCCCGAGCCCGGCGCCCCCGCCCCCACCCAGCCCGCCGCCCAGGCCCGGACCAGCACCGGCAGCGCCGACGACCTGCTGGCCGAGATCGACGGCGTGCTCGAGTCCAACGCCGAGGAGTTCGTGAAGGGCTTCGTCCAGAAGGGCGGCCAGTAGCCCCCATGGACCGCAGGATCTACGGCATCGAGACCGAGTTCGGCATCGCCCACAGCGCCCCCGGGGCGCGGCAGCTCAGCCCCGAGGAGGCCGCCCGCACGCTCTTCCGCCCCGTGGTGGCCTGGGGCCGGTCCTCGAACGTGTTCCTGCCCAACGGGGGCCGGCTCTACCTGGACGTCGGCTCCCACCCCGAGTACGCGACCGCCGAGTGCGCGAGCCTCGAGGACCTCGTGGCCCAGGACAAGGCCGGTGAGCTGCTGGTCGACGACCTGCGGCGGCAGGCCCAGGACGCCCTGGCGGCGGACGGGGTGCCCGGGCAGATCTACCTGTTCAAGAACAACGTCGACTCCCGCGGCAACTCCTTCGGCTCCCACGAGAACTACCTCATCGCCCGGCGCACCGAGTTCGCCCGGCTGGTGCAGATCCTCATCCCGTTCCTGGTCACCCGCCAGCTGCTCGTGGGCGCCGGCAAGGTCCACCCCGCCGGCCCGGAGGACTTCGGGGCCGTGCCGGTGGGCTCCGGGGCCCCCAGCTACTCCTTCTCCCAGCGCGCGGACCACATCTGGGAGGGCTCCTCCTCGGCCACGACCCGCTCCCGGCCGCTGATCAACACCCGGGACGAGCCGCACGCCGACGCCGAGCACTACCGCCGGCTGCACGTGATCGTGGGGGACTCCACCATGTCCCAGACCACCACGGCCCTGCGGGCGGGGACCACCGACCTGATGCTGCGGATGATCGAGGCGGGGCAGATCCTGCCGGACCGGACCATGGCCGACCCGGTGCGGTCCCTGCGGGAGGTCTCCCACGACCTCACCGGCACCCACCCGGTCCTGCTCGCCGACGGCGCCCGGCGCTCCGCCCTGGACCTGCAGCGGGAGCACCTGGAGGCCGTCCGGGCCTTCGTCGACCGGGAGGGCGCCCACCACGACCGGGTGCCGTGGGTGCTGGAGCTGTGGGAGCGCACCCTGGACGCCGTGGCCCGGCAGGACGCCTCGGCGATCGACACCGAGATCGACTGGGCCATCAAGAAGAAGCTGCTCGACGGCTACGCCGCCCGGGACGGTCTCGACCTCTCCGCCCCGCGCCTGGCCCAGCTGGACCTCGCCTACCACGACACCGCCCCGGAGCGGGGGCTGTTCAACCTGCTGCAGCGGCGCGGACAGGCCGCGACCTTCGTCCCCGACGAGCGGGTCGAGGAGGCCGCGCGCACCCCGCCCGCCACCCGGGCCGCCGTCCGCGGCCGGTTCATCGACGCGGTGGTCGCCTCCGGGCACCACTACACGGTCGACTGGGTGCACCTGAAGGTCAACGACCGCACCCAGCGCACCGTGCTGTGCAAGGACCCCTTCGCCACCGAGCACCCCGAGGCCGACGCCCTGGTGGCCGGCCTGCGCGCCGCGACCCCCGCCGGGGACGGCCCCGCCCACGGGGACGCCCCCGTCATCTGACGCGGCCGCGACCGGCGGCCGGGCCGCGCTGTCCAGTCAACATCCAGCGCCCTGCACTAGGCTGGGCGCGGCCCGGCCCTGCCGCCCGACTCCGCCGACCCCACCCGGCCCGACCCCCGAGGAAGACACCCGTGCGAAAGACCCTGACCACCTCCGTTGCCGCCCTGTCCCTGATGCTCGCCCTCGCGGGCTGCTCGGGGGCCGGCGTCGACTCCGTCGAGCTCAGCAACGACCCGGCCTCGGGCACCGCCCCCTCGGTGACGTTCGAGACCCCGCTCAACGCCGAGGAGGCCGGGGCCAAGGAGCTGCGCGAGGGCGAGGGCGCGGAGATCGCCGAGGGCGACACCATCCTGCTGCAGGCGGCGCTGTTCAAGGGCTCGGACGGCACCTCGATCGGCGAGACCTACTCCCAGGGCGCCGGCCAGGTCCTCACCCTGGAGCAGGGGCTTCAGGAGTCCATCCCGGAGATGTACGACGCCCTCGTGGGTGCCAAGGAGGGCGCGATCATCGCCTACTCCTCCCCGGAGACCTCCGGCGCCGCCGGCGACGAGTCGACCTCCGTGGAGGTCTACGAGGTCGTGCGCAAGATCCCCACCGAGATCGAGGGCGAGCCGCAGGACAGCCCGAAGGGGCTGCCCGAGGTCACCGAGAACGACGAGGGCGTGCCCACCGTGGCCGAGCCCGAGGGGAAGGCCCCCGGGAAGCTCGTCTCCGAGTACCTCATCGAGGGCGACGGCGAGGAGGTCGCCGAGGGCGACACCGTCATCGCGAACTACGTGGGCGTGAAGTGGTCCGACGGCGAGACCTTCGACTCCTCCTACGAGAAGGGCGCCCCCGCCTCCTTCCCCCTCGACAACGTCATCGAGGGCTGGCAGGAGGGCCTGGCGGGCAAGAAGGCCGGCTCCCGCGTGATCCTGTCCGTGCCGGTCGACCAGGCCTACGGCACGGAGAAGGACCTCGGCGAGGACTCCCAGTACCCCGCGGGCGACCTGCTGTTCGTGGTCGACATCCTGGCCGCCGTCGAGACCCCCGAGGCCCCGGCCCAGCCCTCCGCGTCGCCCAGCGCATCCCCCAGCGCGTCGCCCTCGGCGACCGAGGAGTAGTCCCGGTCGGCTATGGTGGCCCGGTGGGGGCGCGGCCCCCACCGGGGCCCGCGGCCCCACCGTCCCCGGCGGCCACGTCCGCCGACGACCCGACGAACCAGGAGCACCCATGTCCTTCGGAGAGCGCAAGCTCGACCGCACCAAGCCCGAGATCGACTTCCCCGAGGGGGACGCCCCGACCGAGCTCGTCGTCACCGACCTCGTCGAGGGCACCGGCGCCGAGGCCACCGCCGGCAAGCAGATCTCCTGCCACTACGTCGGCGTGACCTTCTCCGCCGGCGAGGAGTTCGACGCCTCCTGGAACCGCGGCCAGCCGCTGGACTTCACCGTGGGCATCGGCCAGGTCATCGAGGGCTGGGACCAGGGCCTGCTGGGCATGAAGGTCGGCGGCCGCCGCCGCCTGGAGATCCCCTCCGCCATGGCATACGGCTCCCGGGGCGCGGGTGGAGTGATCGGCCCCGACGAGGCCCTCATCTTCGTGGTGGACCTCCTGGACGTGCGCTGAGGACCCAGCGGATGGCAGCCCGATCGACGGAGCGGCTTCTCAACCTGCTCATCGCCCTGGTCTCCCGCGAGCGCGGCTACACCCGCGCCGAGCTGCGGGAGGCCGTTCCGTCGTACGCGGAGTCCGCCTCGGACGAGGCCTTCGAGCGGATGTTCGAGCGCGACAAGGCGGAGCTGCGCGATCTCGGCTACCCCATCGAGGAGGTCTCCGAGGACCCCCTCTTCCCGGACGACACGCACGGGCACCGGTACCGGATCCCGCGCGGGTCCTTCACCCTGCCGCCGCTGCAGTTCACCGCGGAGGAGTCGGCGGTGCTCGCCCTGGCCGCCAACGCGTGGACGGACGCCTCCCTGGGCGAGCTGGCCCGCCGCGCGCTGCGCAAGCTGGAGCCGGCCATCGGGGGACTGCCGGACGAGGACGCCCCGCCGCTGCTCCAGCCCACCCTCACCGCCCACGAGCCGTCCTTCGAGCCGCTGCTCTCGGCGGTCGTGCGCCACCGTGAGGTGCGCTTCGACTACCTGGCCCGCAGCACCGACCAGCTCACCACCCGCCGGCTGCGCCCGTGGGGGATCGGCTCCCGCTACGGCAACTGGTACGTGGTCGGCTGGGACCTGGACCGCAAGGACTCCCGCACGTTCCGGCTCTCCCGGATCATGTCCGACGTCACGGTGACCCGCAAGGAGTTCGACCCGCCCGAGGGCTTCTCCATGAACGAGGCGCTGTCCCACATGGTCTCCCACGCCCCGGCGCGCACCGTGGAGGTCCTCGCCCGCCCCGGCCACGCCCTGATGCTGCGCCGGATGGCCTCCCGGCAGCAGCCCGCCGCGGTCGCCGGGGCCTGGGACCGGCTGCACATCCCGTTCGCGGAGACCGAGATCCTCGCCGAGGAGATCGCCGCGGCCGGGCCCGGCGTCGTCGTGCCCGAGGGCGGGGACGGGACGGCGCCCACCATGCAGGCCGAGGTCCGGGCCGCCGTGGTGCGCCGGCTCGGCAGCGCCGCCGCGGCCGTGGCCGCGTTCCACGGCGTGCCCGTCGACTGGACCGTGAAGTCCCGCAAGGGCACCCGCAACAAGCTCTCCACGGCCGACCACCTCTCCCGGCTGCTGGAGATCGTCCGGTGGGTCTACGCCCACCAGGGCGCCGAGCTGGAGGAGACCGCCCGCCGCTTCGGGATCACCGACCAGGAGCTGATCGCCGACCTCAACACGCTGTTCGTGTGCGGCAAGCCCGGGCACATGCCCGACCAGCTGATCGACGCGTCCTGGGACGACGGCCACGTCTACCTCTCCAACGCGGACGAGCTCTCCGACCCCGTGCGGCTCACCCAGCCGGAGGCCTCCGCGCTGCTCGTGGGCCTGCAGACCCTGCGCACCGTGCCCGGCGGGGACTCCGAGGCCGTGGCCTCGGCGATCGCCAAGGTCGCCGGCGCGGCCGGGGACGCCGGGGTCCTGGCCAACGCGGTGGGCGCCCGCCCCATCACGGACACCCCCGCCCCGGCGCTGGCGGACGTCATGGCCACCGTGCGCCGGGCCGTGGAGGAGCGGCGCCGGATCCGGATCCGCTACGTGGTCCCCTCCCGGGACGAGCTCACCGAGCGCGTGGTCGACCCCGTGCAGGTCTTCTCCTCCAACACGCACTGGTACGTGCGCGCGTGGTGCCTGACCTCCGAGGGGATGCGCAACTTCCGGCTCGACCGGATCTCCTCCGTCGAGGACGCCGGACCCGCCGGGGAGCGCCCGGCCGCCCAGGAGGCCGCCGCGGCGTCCCGGCCGGCCCCCGGCACCCCGGACACCGTGGAGGTCGTGCTCGTCACCGACCGCCGCAGCCGGTGGATCGCGGACCAGTACCACGCGACCCGTACCGCGGTGGTACGGCTGCCCGGCGGGCCCCGCACCGGTCCCGCCGCCGACCACGAGGCCGCGCTGATCGGCTTCCAGACCGTCGAGGCGGTGTGCGCGCTCGTCACCCGCTACGGCGGGCAGCTGGCCGTGGCCGGCCCCGACGACGTGGTGGCTCAGGTGGAACTCTGGGTGAACTCGGCGCTGGGCGCGTACGAGACGTCGGAACAGCGCTGACCGGCGCGCCTATACTGGAGGACATGCTCTGGTGGTCCTGGGTCCTGCTGTGGACGGTCCTCGTCCTGCTCGGCGCCGCGTTCCTCGGGCTGATGCTGTGGCGGCTGGTGAGGACGTTCCTCGCCCTGCTCCGGGACACCGAGACGGTGGCCGGGGAGTTCGCCCAGCACTGGGACGACGCCGCCGCCGGGGTGCAGCGTCCCGTCCGGGCCGCCCCGGACCCCGCCCTGTTCACCCCGGTGGGGCAAGCCGTGGCCGACTACCGGGTCGGCCGTGACCAACGAGAAACCGCCCGTCTGAGACGCCGCATGGAGCGCAAGGACCGCATGGGCCAGCCGCAGCGGATCAGCGACATCCGCCGGGCTGAACGGAAAGGAATGTTCAATGGGTAGGCTCTTCGACAGCCCCTTCATGATCCTGATCATCCTGCTGGTGATCCTGCTGCTCTTCGGCGCGCCCAAGCTCCCGGGCATGGCCCGCAGCCTCGGCCAGTCGCTGCGCATCTTCAAGTCCGAGGTCAAGGAGATGAAGAAGGACGACCAGCCGGACGGCTCGGACGTCGTGATCGACGGCCGCCCCGTGCAGGACGGCCGGGACGCCGCCCCGGAGGCGCGCCCCGGCACGACCGGCGCCTCCGGCACGGAGACCCCGCCGCGCCCGGACCAGCGTCCCGGCAGCCCCACGGCCTGACGGCCCGCGCCCCGCACCCGAGCGGTCCGCCGCCCCGCCCCCCGCGCGGGAGCGGAGGGCCGCTCGCCCGGTTCACCGTCCCGTTCCCCCCGTCCGGCCCCCACGTCCCGGAGGTCCCCATGTCCGCGCAGTCATCCCGCGGCCCCAAGCAGCGCCGGTCCTCGCGCAAGGCCAACCCGCAGGCGCAGATGGCCCTGGCCGAGCACCTGCGGGAGCTGCGCAACCGGCTGATCAAGGCGGCCGTGGCCACGGTCCTCGGCATGGTGGGCGGCTTCTTCCTCTACCAGCCCTTCATGGGCTACATCACCGAGCCCCTGGCGCGGCTGGCCGAGGCCGAGGGCAACCAGGCGTCCATCAACTACTCCGCGGTGGGCTCCTCCTTCAACATCATGGTGGAGGTCTCCCTGGTCCTGGGCCTGGTGCTGGCCAGCCCCGTGTGGCTGTACCAGCTCTGGGCCTTCGTGACCCCCGCCCTGCACCGCACGGAGCGGCGCTACGCGGTCGGCTTCCTGGCCGCGGCGGTCCCGCTGTTCCTCGGCGGCATCGCGGTGGCCGTGCTGACCCTGCCCACGGCCGTCTACGCGCTGACCGCGTTCACGCCGGCCGGCGGCACGAACTTCATCTCCGCCGACGTGTACCTGCGGTTCTTCCTCCAGCTCATCCTCACCTTCGGGATCGCGTTCGTGCTGCCGGTGTTCCTGGTGGGGCTGAACATGCTGGGGGTGCTCTCGGGCCGGACGGTGCTCAAGAGCTGGCGGATCGTGGTGGTGCTCGTGATGGTCGTCTCGGCGATGGCGGCACCCGGCCCGGACCCGATGACCATGTTCTACCTCGCGGTGCCGCTGCTGACCCTGTTCTTCGTGGCGGTCGGGCTGTGCCTGCTCCTGGACCGGCGGCGCGCCCGCCGGGAGGAGCGGCGGGCCGCCGCCACGGGTGCGTCTGCCGACGCCGCCACCTCGGCCGACGCGCTGGAACGGCTCGGCCGGGACCCCGAGGAGGGCACCGGCGCCTGACCGGGATCGGCCCGTCGCGAACGGGCCTGCGCGGACCCGTCCGCGTCGGCGATGCGCAGTAGGGTGGGCACATGTCCTCCTACGCCGACCGATACCTGGCCGCCAAGCAGCGGGCCGCCCACGCGAGGACCGAGCTGTCGGTGTTCCAGCAGCGGCTGGAGTTCGCGATGGACGAGTTCCAGGTGACCGCGTGCCGGTCCCTCGAGGAGGGCCGCGGGGCGCTCGTGGCCGCGCCCACCGGCGCCGGCAAGACCGTGGTGGGGGAGTTCGCCGTCCACCTCGCCCTCTCCCGCGGCCAGAAGGCGTTCTACACGACCCCGATCAAGGCCCTGAGCAACCAGAAGTTCCACGAGTTCTCCCGCGCCTTCGGCGCGGAGCGGGTGGGCCTGCTCACGGGCGACACGTCCGTGAACTCCGAGGCCGACGTGGTCGTGATGACCACCGAGGTCCTGCGGAACATGCTCTACGCCGACTCCCCGACGCTGCTCAACCTCGGCTTCGTGATCATGGACGAGGTGCACTACCTCGCCGACCGCTTCCGCGGCGCCGTCTGGGAGGAGGTCATCATCCACCTGCCGGAGAGCGTGCAGCTCGTCTCCCTGTCCGCGACCGTCTCCAACGCGGAGGAGTTCGGCGCGTGGCTGGACACGGTGCGCGGGGACACCGACGTCGTCGTCTCCGAGCACCGGCCCGTGCCCCTGTGGCAGCACGTGCAGGTGGGCGGGCGCCTGCTGGACCTGTTCGTGGACGACACCACCGTGGAGGAGGCGGCCGAGCGGATCGGCGGACCCGGCCGCGACGAGCCCGAGGTCAACCCCGAGCTGCTCCAGCTCGCCCGCGCCGAGCACCCCCGGGGCGGGCGCCGCGGCGGGCGGGGCCCCGGTGGGCGCTCCCGCGACCGGTTCTCCCGGCGCAACGGCGGCGAGGGCTTCCGCCCCGGACCCGAGACCCGGCGGGTCTCCCGCCCGCAGCTGATCCGCCGGCTCGACGCCGAGGGCCTGCTGCCGGTGATCACCTTCATCTTCTCCCGGGCCGGCTGCGACGGCGCCGTCCAGCAGTGCGTGGCCGCGGACATCCGGCTGACCACCGACAAGGAGCAGCAGACCATCCGGGCGCGCGTGGCCGAGACGGCCGCCTCCCTCGAGGCCGCCGACCTCAACGTGCTGGGCTTCTACGAGTGGCGCGACGGCCTGCTGCGCGGCGTGGCCGCCCACCACGCCGGGATGCTTCCGGCGTTCAAGGAGCTCGTGGAGCAGCTCTTCGCCGACGGCCTCGTCAAGGCGGTCTTCGCCACCGAGACCCTGGCCCTGGGCATCAACATGCCGGCCCGCTCCGTGGTGCTGGAGAAGCTCGACAAGTTCAACGGCGAGTCGAGGGTGGACATCACCCCGGGGGAGTACACCCAGCTGACCGGCCGCGCGGGGCGGCGGGGGATCGACGTCGAGGGCCACGCCGTGGTGCTGTGGCAGCCCGGCATGGACCCGCGCACCGTCGCGGGGCTCGCCTCGAAGCGCACCTATCCGCTGAACTCCAGCTTCCGGCCCACCTACAACATGTCCGTGAACCTCGTGGCGCAGTTCGGCGCCCACCGGTCCCGGAAGATCCTCGAGTCCTCCTTCGCGCAGTTCCAGGCCGACCGCTCCGTGGTGGGGCTGGCCCGCCGGGTCCGCTCCCAGGAGGAGTCGCTGCGGGGCTACGAGGAGGCGATGACCTGCCACCTGGGGGACTTCACCGAGTACGCGGCCCTGCGCCGGGAGCTCAAGGACCTCGAGCGGGCCGCGGAGCGCTCCGACTCCCGCCGGCGCCGCTCGGACGCGGTGGCCTCGCTGCACGACCTGCTGCCCGGCGACGTGGTGGAGATCCCCCGCGGGCGCAACGCCGGCTACGCCGTGGTGCTGAGCACCGACCCGAACCGGGACGACCCGCGTCCCTCCATCCTGACCCTGGACCACCAGCTGCGCCGGGTCGGGGCGCAGGACCTGGACGGGCCGCTGGAGCCGGTCTCCCGGATCCGGATCCCCAAGCACTTCACCGGCAAGACCCCCAAGGAGCGCCGGGACCTCGCCTCCTCCGTGCGCAACGCCCTGCACGAGCACCGGCCCCCGCGCGGCGGCGGCCGGGGGCACACCGTCCGCTTCGACCGGGGCACCAGCGCCGCCGAGCAGCGCATCGTCGACGTGCGCAAGGCCCTGCGCGCCCACCCCTGCCATGGGTGCTCCGACCGCGAGAACCACGCCCGCTGGGCCGAGCGGTGGTGGACGCTGCGCCGGGACACGGACGGGCTGCTGCGCCAGATCGAGGGCCGCACCAACACGATCGCCAGGACCTTCGACCGGGTCTCCCGAGTGCTGGACTCCTTCGGCTACCTGGAGACCCTGCCCGACGGCGAGGTGCGGCCCACGCACGCCGGGGAGCAGCTGCGCCGGATCTACGGGGACCGGGACCTGCTCCTGGCGCTGAGCCTGCGGGACGGGTTCCTCGACGGCCTCGACCCCGCCGCCACGGCCGGCCTGGTGACCCTGCTGGTGTACCAGGCCAAGCGCGAGGACCAGCGCGTCCAGCCCGTGCTGCCCTCCGCGGCCATGGACCGGGCGGCGCAGACGGTGGTGCGCAACTGGTCGGTGCTCACGGACCGGGAGCAGGAGCACCACCTCCCGCCCACGGCCGAGCCGGAGTTCGGCCTGGTGGAGCCCATGCACCTGTGGGCGCGGGGGGCCACGCTGAGCACCGCGCTGACCGGCACCGAGCTCGCCGCCGGGGACTTCGTCCGCTGGGCCAAGCAGGTGATCGACATGCTCGACCAGCTGGCCTCCATCGACCTGCTGAGCCCCGAGCTGCGCAGCCAGTGCCAGCGCGCGATCGCGCTGGTGCGCCGCGGCGTCGTCGCCCACTCGGCCTTCGAGGACTGAGCCCGCCCCGTCCGCCCCGGACCCCCGTCCGCGCCCGTCCCGAACAGGAGACCCGTGAGTTCCACCGCCCCCGCACGCCGTCCGGTCCTCTACCGCAACGGCTCCGTCTACAGCCCCGCCGATCCCTTCGCCACCGCCGTCCTGGTGGACGGACCGCGCGTGGCCTGGGTGGGCTCGGAGGAGGCCGCCCGGTCCCTGCAGGACTCCTCCATGGACGTGGTGGACCTCGACGGGAGGCTGCTGGCGCCCGGCTTCGTGGACTCGCACGTGCACCTGACCGAGACGGCGCTGGCCCTGTCCACCCTCGACCTCACCACGGCCGGGTCCCTGCAAGAGGTGCTCGACGCCGTGGCCGGGGCCGCGCGCACCGGCCACGGCGTGGTGCTGGGCTCCGGCTGGGACGAGTCCGTGTGGCCCGAGCGGCGCGCGCCCACGGCCCAGGAGCTGGACCGCGCCGCGGGCGGGCGAGAGGTCTACCTCACCCGGATCGACGTCCACTCGGGGGCCGTCTCCGCGTCCCTCGCCCGGCGGCTCGGCCTCGCCACCGTGGAGGGCTGGCTGGGCGACGGCCGCGTCGAGCACCTCGCGCACGACCGGGTGCGCGCCGCCGCCCTCGACTTCGACGCCGGGCGCCGGGCCGAGCTGCACCGGCTGGGCCTGCACCACGCCGCGGCCCAGGGCTACGTGGCCCTCGCCGAGGCCAACGCCGAGCAGGTGGCCCCGTTCGAGGACCTCGTGCACCTGGTCGCCCTCGCCAACCACGGGGTCCGCGCCGAGGGGCCGACCCCGCGCGTGCTGCCCTACCGGGGGGAGCTCGTGCGCACCGCCGCGCAGGCGCGCGCGGTCGTCGAGCGCTTCGACGCCGCCCTGGCGGAGCTGCTCGGGCGCCCGCCGCGGCGGGGCGAGTCGCTGGTCGGCCTGGCCGGGGACCTCTGCGTCGACGGCGCCCTGGGCTCCCGCACGGCCGCCCTGCGCGCGCCCTACGCCGACGAGCCGTCCAGCACCGGGGACCTCTACCTCGACCCGGACGCCGTCGCGGCGCACCTGGCCGCGACCACGGAGGCCGGTCTGCAGGGCGGCTTCCACGTCATCGGGGACGCCGGGATGGACACGGTCCTGGAGGGGCTCGACCGCGCCGCGCAGCTCGTGGGGGAGCGCGCCCTCCAGGGCGCCGGCCACCGCCTGGAGCACGCCGAGATGATCGACCCGGAGGGTGTCGAGCGACTGGCCCGCCACGCCGTGACCGTCTCCGTGCAGCCGGGCTTCGACGCCGTCTGGGGCGGGCCGGGCGGACTGTACGAGCAGCGCCTCGGCGCCGGGCGAGCCGCGGCGATGAACCCGCTGGCCTCCTTCTACCGCGCCGGGGTGCCCGTGGCCCTGGGCAGCGACGCGCCCGTGGTGCCCCTCTCGCCGTGGGACACCGTCCGCGCCTGCCTCGAGCACCACGACCCGGAGCAGCGGATCTCCGCCCGCGCCGCCTTCCTGGCCTCCACCCGCGGCGCCTGGCGGGCCGCCCGGCACCCGGACCCGATGCAGGGCCAGCTCGCTCCCGGCACCCCGGCGACCTTCGCGGTGTGGGACGTGGAGGCGCTGATGGTGCAGCAGGCCGAGGGCACCGGCTCCTCCTGGAGCACCGACCCGCGAGCGCGCACCCCGCTGCTGCCCGCCCTGGACGGCACGTCCCTGCCCGTGTGCCGGCAGACCGTGCTCGACGGCGTGGAGCTGTTCCGCTCCGAGGACTTCTGAGCCCCGGGCCGGGGCCGGATCGCGGCCCTGGCCCGTGTCGGTCGATCTTGGCCGAGCGCACGGCGCAGGATAGGCTGGGCAACTGCTGCCGGGTGGGCTCACTCGTCCTTAGAAAACAGGCCGGCATCCCCTCAGGGCTGGCCTGGTCCGAAGGCGAGGGAGCCTGCCCTGTGGTTTAACAGGTGAGACCTCGAAAGGACCGACCCGGTGCGCGTACTGACCGTCATCCCCACCTACAACGAGCGCGAGTCGTTGCCCACCGTCATGGACCGGCTGCGCCAGGCCGTCCCGGACGGGGACGTGCTGGTGGTGGACGACAACAGCCCGGACGGCACCGGCCGTCTCGCCGACGAGATGGCCGCCGCCGACGGCAGCATCCACGTCCTGCACCGCACGAGCAAGGAGGGCCTCGGGGCCGCCTACATCGCCGGGTTCCGCTGGGGCCTGGCCCGGAACTACGACGTCCTGGTCGAGATGGACGCGGACTGCTCCCACCAGCCCGAGCAGCTCCCGCTGCTGCTGGACGCCGTGGAGCGCGGCGCCGACCTCGCCATCGGCTCCCGCTACGTCCCCGGCGGGCGCACCGTGAACTGGCCGGTGCAGCGCCAGCTGCTCTCCCGCGGCGGCAACCTCTACGCCCGCACCCTGCTGGGCTCCCGGATCCACGACATCACCGCCGGCTACCGTGCCTTCCGCCGCGGAACCCTCGAGCGGATCGGCCTGGAGACGGTCGACTCGAAGGGCTACTGCTTCCAGATCGACCTCGGCTGGCGGACGGAGCGCGCCGGGCTGCAGGTCGTGGAGGTCCCGATCACCTTCGTGGAGCGCGCCGAGGGCGAGTCGAAGATGAGCCCGGACGTCACGCGCGAGGCCGTCGTCCGGGTGGCCCAGTGGGGGCGGGCCCTCCGCGCGTTCTGGGGCTGCGGGCTCAGATCGCGTGCTTGGCCCGGTAGAACTCGATCCGCTGGGCGAGGATCTCCTCCAGCTCGTCCACGCTGCGCCGCTCCAGGAGCATGTCCCAGTGCGTGCGCTGGTGCTTCTCGTTGGGGTTCTCCGGCTTCTCGCCGTTGACGATGATCGCTTCCTTGCCGGTCTTCGACACCCAGACCGGGGGGATCTCGGCCTCCGCGGCGAAGGTGACCGTCACCGACTCGCCGTCCGCGGTGCGGTACTCCACGCGCTGGCGCGGAGCCGGCTCGACACCGGCCTCCGTCTCCATCGACTGGGAGCCCAGACGCATTCCCCTGAGACTGCGGTCGCTCATAGTGGTGGTTCCTCCATAACTGACGGTGGCCACGGCCGTGGCGCACACTCGGGCTGACGACGGGTCTGCAGGGACCCGGGATCCTCTGGGTGCAACGTCGACGGCCCCCGGGATGTTCCCCGGAGCGGGCCCGGATTCCCGGGCGGCCCCTGCCTCAGCGGACCCTGCCTCAGCGGCCGGCCGGGCCGTCCTGGGGCGGCATCGGGTCCTCGAGGCGCACGGGCGCGTCCGGGTCGATGCTC